>JBATYU010000255.1:0-7534 GCA_049674245.1 Bradyrhizobium sp.
GATCAAGGCGGGGCGGTTGGGCGTGGCGCCCTCGCGAGGCCGCACCAGCGCGACCAGCCGCTCGCCGCGGCGATCATCCGCGATCCCCATGACGGCGGCATTGGCGATCGCCGGATGACGTTCAAGAACCTGTTCGATCGGTTCGGGGTGAATGTTCTTGCCCGAGACGATGATCATGCGGCTGGCGCGGCCGATAAGCCGCAGAAAGCCGCGCTCATCGAGCACGCCGACGTCGCCGACCGATATCTCCTTTCCGGCACGCAGCAGCACGTCGGCATCTCCGCATGCATATTCCGTAAACTGAAACGGACTCTCGACGAACACCAGACCGGCCTCCCCCGGTTCAAGCTTGCGTCCGAGATGGTCGCGAATGGAGATGGTGACGTTGGCAAAGGCGCGGCCGACCGAATCCTCCGGCACGTTCTCGTCGTCCTTGGTGACGGTCGCAAAACTCAATTCGGAGCTGCCGTAAAACTCGGCAAAACGCGAGGCCGGAAATTGCCGGCGCAGTCTCGCTGTCGAGCCGGCCTTCCACTTCGCGCCGGACGAAAGAATCCAGCGCACACCGGCAAAGGGTAACGCGCCGGAGCGCTCGGCCGCGTCGATCATTGTCTCAAGTTGCGTCGGCACGCCGTAAATGACGGTTACCCCGCGGTCCGCGATGACACGGTTCACGGTGTTCGGCCTGAACCTCCGACACAGCACGACGCCGGCGCCGACATGCAGGCCGTGGGCCAGTCCGTACAGGAACAGCGAATGCGTGAGCGTCCCCGGCGCGAGCACGACATCATCGGGACCGATGTCGAACTCCAGGTCGGCTGCCGCAAAACTCTCCAGCCAGGAGCGATGATGTCGGCGATAGCCTTTCGGCATGCCCGTCGAGCCCGACGTGAAACCAACATAGAATGACGTCAGCGGATCGGGCGCAGTAGCGGCGGTGAACCGGTCGCTGGCGCCGATGGCCTCAGTGACGCTATCGAACGGGCCGAAGGGATCCACATAAATCAACCGCGCGTGCGAGAGGTCCGTCCGCTCGGTCACGACAATGGCCGGGGAGAGCTCGGAGATGACGCGCTGGGCCATCGTGGGCGGCCAGTCGGGATCGAGAATCTGAGCCTCGCGACCGGCGCGGGCTGCGGCGAGAAACAACAGTACCAGAGCCGGCCCGTTCGGTAGATGAAGCGCGACCCCGCGGCCAGACGGCACGGCTTCGACCAAATGCGCCGCAAGACGCTCCACCGCCCGATCGAGCGCACGCCAGGTGATCCGGTGATCCTCGCACCGAAGCGCGGTCCGATCGGGCGTGCGGCGCGCGTGCTGCGACAGGGCTGCGGCGATGCTCATGCGCGGCTGGCGATCACGATTGGATAGATGACATAGGCCGCCTCGCAGAAACGCCGATCAAACCAGCGCGGATCAGCTTGCCTGCTGCGCGATTGCTACCACCAGAAGCGGCCGCCGATCAACCGCACCATGGGGGACAATTTTCAAGCCGGCCGTAGCGCGTGACAGATCCCGCGTTCGAATAGTCGATAGGCCTTCAGGGCCTGGCGATCGGCGAAGGGAAGGATCTGCATCATGATCACGCCGGCGATCCGCATCGTCGGGTCGATCCAGTAATAGGTATTGAGCAGGCCAGCCCATGTGAGGCTGCCTGCCTTGCGGCCATGCGGGACAGGATCGAGGTTGATCATGTGGCCGAGCCCCCATCGCAGCTGAACCCCCGGAAAAAAATTTACGTCATTCGATAGCGCCGGGTTTGTCGTCTTGAGGATTCCCGCCTCGAGGTTGCCGATCTGGTTTGCAGACATCGAGGCTACGGTCTCCGGCTGAAGGATCGTTGTCCCGCGAAAACTTCCGCCATTGAGCAGCGCCTGCAGCAGGGTCAGATAATCCGGCGCGGTGGAATAGATGCCGCCTCCGCCGGAAAACACTTTTGGAACCTCCGGCTTTTCAAGCGGCCGCGGGACAAGTTTTCCAATGGCGTCCCTCACATGCGACTTCGCCTGACGCGCGCGCTGTTGCTCGTTGAGCGAGAAACCGGTGTCGCTCATGCCGAGCGGTCCTGTGATGTGATCGCTGAAATAGCGATCGAGGTTTTGGCCGCCGGCGATTTCCACCATCCGGCCAACCCGGTCCAGACTGCCGCCATAGGCCCATTTGGTGCCAGGCTCGAACATCAGCGGCATGCGCGGCAACGCCGGATTGCCGCGGGCAACCCTGAGATAGCGAACAACATTCGGATCCCAGAGCAGATAGCTGAACCCTGAGGTATGCGTCAGCAGGTTGCGCAGCGTGACGGGCTTTTGCGCCGGGCGCAGTTGCGGAAGGCCTTTCGCATCGAAACCGGCGAGAACCTGCAATGATCCGAGCGTCGGATCGATATTGCCGGCCGGCTCGTCCAGCTTCAATTGGCCGCGTTCCACGAGTTGCAGCGCCGCGACCGTCGTCAGCAATTTGACCATCGAGGCGATGCGGAAGATCGTGTCGATCGACATGCGCGACGACGTGGCCATGTCGCGGAAGCCGAACGCGCCTTCATAGAGCACCGATTGCTCGTTCGCGGCCATCGCGACAACGCCGGGTATTTCCCCGGCGCCCACCCTTGCCTGCAAGGCTCGGTCGATTTCCTCATGACGGGCCGGCTTGTCGAGCGGCGCGGCAGCGAGGGGCAAAGCTGCGGCCGGAATCATGCCGGCGGATGCAAGCGCCGCCGTCCGCAACAATGCATCACGCCGGGTGATTGGCCCTGTCATTGGCGTCCTGAAGACTCGCCTCTTGAAGATCAGATCGCTGGCGCCGACCGTTGAAGCACAACAGAGACTTTTGCAATTGGCAAGCTGCAATTGGCAAGCCGATTTGTCTGGCACAGGGAGTTCGGCGGCGCTCGCTTTGGAACTCCGCGCACGAAGCAGGTCGATTTCGCGTTCCTTGTCTCACCCCAATTTGAGGTACGAGATGCTCACGACGATGCGCCGATGCCGTATCGCTTTGCCCAGCCCAACCCTTCCTGGGTTGATCGCAGCGGTTTGTATTCGCAGCCGACCCAGCCCTGGTAACCGAGTTTGTCCATTAGATCGAAAAGATACGGATAGTGGATTTCGCCGACGTCGGGTTCGTTGCGGCCCGGCACGCCTGCGATTTGAATGTGCTTGATCACATCGATGGTTTGACGAAGCGTTTCTGCCAGATTCCCATCGGTCAGTTGAAGGTGATAAAAATCGAGATGAAGCCGCAGATTGGGATTGTTCACGCGTTCGATGATGCGCAGGGCATCGCGAACGTGGTTCAGAAAGAAGCCAGCCATTCCGTATGTCGTGTACGCCTCGCCACCACGAATGAGATCACGCCCTCCGTTAATTGGTTCGATCACAGCAGTAATGCCGTGTTCTCCCAATCGTTGCGCGGCATAGCGCAGGTTCTCGACAAAAACATCTTCTGCAGCTTGTCGATTCTCTCCCGGTTTGATGACCCCAGCAATTGCATGAACGCAATCGCACCCCATGGCCCGGCAATAGGTCACGGTTGTCTCGAGATCGCGCCTGAATTCTTGCTCGCGCCCGGGCAGTGCGGCAATACCACGCTCGCCGCCGTTCCAGTCACCAGGCTTTGTATCGCATAGGACCATCTTGAGCGAGTAATGTTGCAATCGTTCGACCAGCGCTTCAACGGGCCAGTCATAAGGAACCTGAAACTCGACAGCCTTGAATCCTGCGTGGGCCGCCATCGCGAAGCGGTCCAAGAACGGGACTTCATCGAACATGTAGTGCAGATTTGCAGCCAACTTGGGCATGGGTTGATTTCCTTCGACGGGAAAATGACTGGAATTGTAAATACAGCGCGAGCATCTCGGGATCTTGCGCCAGCCTTCGGAAAGCTTGCCGCTCGGCATTCATTTCCGGTTTGATGATGGTGGATTTGCCTTGGCTTCGTTCAGATGTGGCGAGTATCCGAGAAAGTCGAATGCGAACGGACAAGCATTTTCGCGACGCATCACACAATCGAGATTGAAGAAGATCTGCCGTTCGGCGCCAGAGCGGGCCATCGCCTCGGGCACGTCCCAGACAACCCGTGCCCTCCCGCTAAGCTGCAATATCGTGCCGTCCCTGAAATCCACGAAGAGAAGCCCTGCGCGCGGGTCGGCCAGAAGATTGCCAAGAGTATTGAACAATAGATTGCCCTTGTAGTCGGGGAAACAGAGTTCGTGGTCGGATACGACTTGCACAAACCCTGGCAATCCGCCGCGGTGAGAAACGTCGAGACCGTTCGGTTTGCTGTCGGCGAGAGACGCCGACCGCGAAGCGATGAAGAAGGTGTCGGCTGCTGCAATGAGGTCGATGTCGGTTTTGACCAGATGAACGTTGCTCTGAGTAGCTCGCCGCGGATCCGGGTTGAGCTTCGGCTGCGGAGCGCGCGCCTGGATGTATTTATGACAATTGCCAAAACTCTGCTGTACCCGCAGAGTGAAGCCGATGCCGTTCCTGCATTCTTCTATACGTCCATTGACACGGTTGCGACGGCGAGATGGCAGCTCAATGCCAAGCCCTCCAACCGAAGCGCCGTTGTGGAGGCCGTATAGGAGCGGATCGTCTGAGGCGGGCCAGGCTTCCACTTTCAGGAGATCGGGTTCATCGGAAGTCATGAATCCGGGCGCTCCAAAGAGCATGGAAGCCCAGGGCTGACCCTCGCGATCAGCGCTGCTTGCGACCAGAAATGGTTGGCTTGCGAAAAACTCACGATGCTGGTCCGGCATGAAGCTGCGAATGACGGCGCGCCCCCTTCGTTCGATCTGATCGCGCACGCCGACTTTCGTCTGCGCCATCTGCTCTCCATCGTGAAAGGGCGAGCACTGTTCGGTCATGCTGGTTTCGTCGCGATCATCGACGGCCGCGCCGAGATTTGGCTGAACCAATGTGAGAGCTGAGGTCGCTCCTTGCGCCAGTCGTGGGTTGGCATTCGGAAATCGAGCCAGCCCAGCGCACAGCCGAGCGCGATATGGGCCATCGTGATGCTTTCGCCAAAACCCGCAATCGCCCCTTCGAACGCGTTCAGAGAACGGTCTATCACTTCCGTCTGGCGGGTGATCCAGGCGGGCGAGCGCTCTGTTTCGGCTCGTTGGCTCTCAAGCCGGATCGATACCCCGGCATCGAGAATGCCGTCTGCGAGTGCCTGCCGTCCCAGCGTTACCCAACGTGCCCGCCCACTTGCCGGCACGAGTTCCGGTGCGGACAACTGGTCCAGATATTCGCAAATGAATGGACTGTCGTAGAGCGCGGTACCGTCCTCAAGAACCAGACATGGCACCTTGCTCAACGGATTGAGCGCAATCAAATCCACCGGCCTTTCAAAGGGCAGGCAGCTCTGCAGGGTAATGCGGCTCTCGATCCCCTTCTCTGAAACAAGCACGCGGACTTTGCGGGCATACGGAGACACCGAGGAATAGAACAATTTCAACATAACGTGTCCTTTACCCCATGTTGTCGGTATTGCTACCGTACATACTAGTAGTTACAATACTGTTCACATTCAGGTGATCGCCGGATTGGGAATGGAGGCTGCCGTGAGGACGAAGCGCGAGGATTTGGTGCAGGCGGCAAAAAAATTGATGTGCCAGCGCGGCTATGAGGCCGTTAGCCCGCGCGATCTTCTGGACGAGAGCGGGGCCGGCCAGGGAAGTTTCTATCATCATTTTCGGAGCAAGCATGACCTCGCCATGGCCGCACTTGAGGAGGTCTCCAGCGAGATGCAGGCGTTGGCTCACAAGATACTTGATGCCGGCCCATCTTCTCTGGAAGGTATCAACGCGTATCTCGGACTTCCGCGGGATGGACTAAAGGGTTGCCGAATGGGCCGGTTTGCAAACGAGGCTTCGATTGTAGACACGTCGCTCCGGGCGCCGATCGAGAATTACTTTCGCGATTTGCAGGCCACCCTTGCGAAGGCGCTCCGGGCCGAGCAGGCTGCGGGCGAACTTGCCAGCCACCTCGATGTAGAACAGCTGGCACTGATGTTAATGGCGGTTATCCAGGGCGGATTTGTGCTGTCGCGAATCTATCGCGACCGCAATGCGGTTCGTCGGGCAACGGACATGGCAGCAAAAATATTGGGAATGCTCGTGTGAATGACGCGTGATCAGCAACTCGAAGTCGGCAAGCGGATGATTGATGAGAGCTTGAAACGCTGAGATCGCACGCTACAGCGCGTCCGCTTTTCGCACCACGACGACGGCGGAGATGGCTCCTAACAGCGCCCACGCGACGCCGCCGATCTCGACATCGAAGAGAGGCAGCCAAAAGCCCGACCACATCATCAGCGCCAACCCGGCAGCGATGACAGCCAGCGCAATCGCACCAGCGGCCGCGAAATCAAACGCGCGCTCGTCCTCCTCACGTCGAGCGAGCAGCGATCCCATGAAGCCAGATGCACCGATGTAGCAGAGCACACACGCGGCCAGCGCCGAAGCGCCGACCATGAACGAGGATTTGTACATCGTTTGAACGCAACCGAGGATCGTAATCAGCCAGAAGATCAGCACCACGCTGCTACGGCTAAAGAGGGCCGCAAACAGTGCTCTAATGAAACTGAGTAGCCTCATGATGCAAACCGGATCGGTCCGACACTACCACATTGGAATGTAGTCATGCACCTCGGTTTTCCCGCTACGCTTGAAAAGTCGCGGCTTGCGCGCTCAACGAGTTCCGGTACGCTGACACCATGAAAGGCACCCAAGGCTAAGCCTCGCGCCGGGGCGCGTTCACGCGCGAAGGCTCCGGGCGATGATTGTGTTTTCCCGCCGCCTATTGCGGCGACGGATTTGCCGCGCCTCGTTCTGCACCGCAATGAGGACGAGGTTCGGAAGATCGCCGAGAGCGATATTGGGTGATCACCGCGCCCACAAATCTCTATTCGCAAAAGCTGATGCCGAGCCTCGACTACACGCTATCGCTTCACATCGGCGTCACGGCGCGGATGGCATCAGCCCAGCCGGTTGATGTGAATGCGCTTGAACAAATCGTCATGGCCGATGCGTGGCGACGCCGGGAGCAGGCCGCCGAGCTATTGAACAAAGCCGACGAAGCCGAAGACTTTCAGGCCGTCGGGATGCGGCGCGTTCACCGCAAGGAAGATGGCCGGACTGCCGCTAACGACTGCCGCTTAATGCCGCCAAACTATGCTATAAGCCATTGATTTCGCTGGATGGCTCGGCGGGTCATGCGGGCGCCGATGACGAATGCGGATCACTCGTCGCTATTTTCGCGCACCAGTCCACCGCGTCACGAATCATCCCAACGGCCCCAGGGATGGCTGCGAGTTCGGGTAAAGAGTAACTTGCGGCCGTGTAGATCCGCGCAAGCGCCCGGCTTGGCCGGCTTTACCCCAGCTAAGCCTTGTTCTTGCCGCTCCCGCCTTTCTCACTGGCTCGGCGCAAGGCTTCGGCGAGCGCTCCACCGCTGGAGGGCTGTTGCGACCTGCGCGGCGCCGAGGATGTCATCGACGCGCGGGAATTGTCTCGCGGCATGCCTTGTGTCGGACG
>JBATYU010000256.1:0-7461 GCA_049674245.1 Bradyrhizobium sp.
GAGGACGACACGCCCGGCCTGATCCTGATTCCGGTCGCCGCCGGCAAGGTGAAGATTCCGATGATCGCCTCCGGCGGTTTTGGTGACGGCCGGGGACTGGTCGCCGCATTGGCTCTAGGAGCTGAGGGCATCAACATGGGCACCCGTTTCATGTGCACCAAGGAGAGCCCGATCCATCAGTTGATCAAGGAAAAGATCGTCGCCAATGACGAGCGCGAGACCGAGCTGATCTTCCGCACCATGCGCAACACCTCGCGCGTCGCCAAGAACGCGATCTCTACCAGGGTCGTCGCCATGGAAAAGGAGGGTGCTACCTTCGAGCAGGTCCGCGATCTCGTCGCCGGCGCGCGCGGCAAGATGGTCTACGCGTCAGGCGATGCCGATGAAGGCATCTGGTCGGCAGGGCAAGTGCAGGGATTGATCCACGACATCCCCTCCTGTGCTGAGCTGGTGTCACGCATCATGCGCGAGGCCGAAACCATTATCCGCAGCCGGCTCGAAGGCATGATGTCCGGCGGGCATCGACAGGCCGCGGAATGAACGGCTCACGCCACCTGGAAGAGATGATCCCATGAAGGCTTATGTTTACGGCGCCAATGGCGCTTCCATCGCCGAGGTCGCCAAACCCGCGCCGAAGGGCACGCAAGTGCTGGTTCGCGTGCATGCCTGCGGGCTCAATCGCGCCGATCTCGGGATGACCAAGGGCCACGTCCATGGCAGCGCCGGCGGCGTCGGCACGGTGCTCGGCATGGAATGGGCCGGCGAGGTCGCCGAGCTTGGACCGGAAGCCAGGGGCGTCAAGGTCGGCGACAGGATCATGGGCTCGGGCGGCGCCGCGTTTGCGGAATACACGCTGGCTGACCATGGCCGGCTGTTCCGCAGCCCCTCCAATATGAATTTCGAGGAAGCCGCGACCCTGCCCGTCGCGCTTGCCACCATGCACAACGCTGTCGTGACCAACGGCGCGTTGCAGCAGGGTCAAACCGTCCTCGTTCAAGGCGCGAGCTCCGGCGTCGGCCTGATGGCAATGCAGATCGCAAAACTCAAGGGTGCGAAAACCGTGATCGGCTCTTCGACCGATGCGACGCGGCGCAGGCGCCTGAAGGAATTTGGCGCCGACCTCGCAGTGGATTCCTCAGATCCCGGCTGGGTCGATTCTGTGCTGAAGATAACAGGCGGCGAAGGCGTCGACCTGATCGTCGATCAGGTCTCCGGGAAAGTCGCGAACCAAAATCTCGCCGCCACCAAGATCAAGGGCCGCATCGTCAATGTCGGCCGGCTCGGCGGCACCCATGCCGATTTCAACTTCGACCTGCATGCCGCGCGGCGCATCAATTATATCGGCGTCACCTTCCGCACCCGCACCATCGAGGAAATCCGTGAGATCTTCGACGAAGTCCGCAAGGACATCTGGGGCGCGGTGGAGCAGCGCAAGCTGCAACTGCCGATCGACAAGATCTACAAATTCGACGAGATCGGCAAGGCGTTTGAGCACATGGAAGCCAACAGGCATCTCGGCAAGATCGTGGTGACGCTGTAGCTACATGATGTTCCCGTTCTTTCAAACGCGACAATGATCGCGTCGATCGAGCAGCGATTGCGCACTCGATCGGCGCTCTTCTTTTATTGCCGTCCAACGCAGCCTCCGTCGACCAGGTTTAACCTGAAATCGGCGCAACTACGGCTTGTCACATAGTTTCGCTAAACTGACACGATGCTCGACAAGGTTGCCTCCGGAGCGCTGTGGATCGCCCCGACCGGACGAAGCGGCGACCGGCTGCGATTTGCCGCGCCGTATCTCAAGGCGCTGACGATCTATCTCAGCTCCCGCTTGGTCGTGCTCCTGGGAATTGCATTCGGAAAGACCTACATCGCGCTCGGCAACGATACCTGGCCTGGCGGCGCCCAATGGTATCACCGACTTCTGAGATGGGATTCAGAGGGGTACAAGATCATCGCCTCCGAAGGTTACAAGTATGACGGCGACCCCGGCCTGACCCAAACGGTGGTATTCTATCCGCTCTACCCAAGCCTCAGCCGCCTCGTCAGCGAAGTCCTCAGGATCGACGTCGTCGATTCGATGCTGCTGGTTGCCACTCTCGCGGCGGCGCTGGCCGTTCTTCTGCTCTTCAAGCTGGTCCGGGAACGCTTCGGAGACCGCACCGCCCTTGCGACGGTGGCAATGATCTCGTTCTTTCCGTCGTCGATCTTCCTGTCCGCGGGCTACACCGAGTCGTTAGCGCTGCTGCTGATGGTCTTGTTCTTTCTCGCGGTCGCCCGTGCTTCGCAGCACTTGCGGTCGCAACCCGTTCCTCCGGCATCGTGCTGTTTCCGGTGCTGCTATGGGAATTGTGGCGCTGCCGGCCGCCGAAACGGTTCCTGATCGAGGCCGTTCCGTTGTCGGTCATTGCCACCTCCGGACTATGGTTCTACATCCTCTATCTCGGCTTCGCGTTCGGCCATCCGATGGCGTTCGCCGACGCACAGGCAGCCTTCCATGAGAACACGACGATGTCGGCGCGGCTCCTCTCCGCGTTGACGTTGGAGCCATTCCGCAACGTGAACCTGGCCGACCAGCCCGGCCGGCCTTGACCAGTGGTTCACGCTGATCTTCATCGCGCTGATTGTGCGCTCATGGTTCGCCGGTATCAGCCGAGGCATGACGTTGTTCGCTGCCCTGTTGCTCGCGCTGCCGTATCTGACCCTGTGCGGCGGTCCAGCGGGGTTTACTTCGATGGTCCGTTTCAATCTCGTATCGTTTCCGCTATTCATCGTCATGGCGCTCTCGAGCGAGCAGCGGCCATGGGCGGTCCCGGGGATCGTGGGGATCTTCGGCGGCCTGCTATTGATATATATTCGGCATTGTTCGCACAGTGGCAGTGGATCGGCTAGGCACACTATCGGCCGATTCCGGCGTACGGGAAGCCGGCCGGACTTGTGAGCTTGCGGGGAATTTTTTAGTCGGAATGACTCGCAACAATTGATGCCGGAAGAGTAGCGACCGGCGCGTCCGATCAGCGCTTTTATGTTGGATGACCGGCTGCTACACCCGAAAGCGCATGAGCGCTCCCGTCCACAACGTCAAATCCTCCGTCGCGGCGATTTCGATCATCGCGAGTGCCACCATGGCTACGGCGAAATTGGTGGTCGGCATCCTGATCGGCAGCCTCGCGCTGATCTCCGAGGCCCTGCATAGTTCGGTCGACCTGATTGCGACCGTCCTCACCTGGCTCGTGGTGCAAGTTTCCGACCGTCCGGCGGACGAGGAGCATCAGTACGGCCATGGCAAGCTCGAGAGTATCTCCGCGCTTGGCGTCATCGCGATGCTGTATGTGCTCTCGGGCGGCATTCTGGTCGCATCCTGGAGCCGTCTGCGCGAAGGCGCGGCGCCGCCGACGGTCTCGGCGATTCCGTTCGTCGTGCTGTTGATCGATATCGCCGTGAATCTCTGGCGCTCGTTTGCGCTGCATCGCACGGCGCGCGACACCAAGAGCCAGGCGCTGGCTGCCGATGCGCTGCATTTCGGATCCGACGTGCTTGGCTCGGTCGCCGTCATCGTCGGGCTTGCGCTGGCCGGACTGGGCTATGAGTGGGGCGATGCCGCCGCTGCCATCGCCGTTGCCGTCGTGATCGCGCTGCTCGGCCTGCGGCTCGCGCGCTCCACCGTCGAAACGTTGCTTGACCGTGCCCCTGAAGGCGCGTCGGAGAAAGCCAGTGCCGCGATCAGGGCGGTGCCCGGCGTGGTCGGCGTCGAACGGTTGCGGGTCCGAATGGTCGGCCCGACGCACTTCGTCGACGCCGTCGTGCAGGTGCCGCGCACCTATCCGATCGACCGCGTCGACGACATCAAGCGCAAGGCGCAGGAGGCGGTCGGCGCCGCGCTCGGCGATGCCGACCTGACATTCACCACTGTGCCGGTCGCACGCAGCAATGAGAGCGTGCGCGAACGCATCATGGTGATCGCGCGCAATTCCGGCCTCGCCGTGCACCATGTCACCGTCCACGATCTCGGCGGCAAGCTCATCGTCGGCATCGATCTCGAAGTCGACGGCAATATGACGCTCACCGCCGCGCACAATATCGCCCACGACCTGGAACGCAGCATCCGTGACGACTTCGGCGAAGACGTCGAGGTCGACACCCATATCGAGCCGCTGCAGCCGGAATTGCCGCTCGGCACCGACGCTGCGCCCGATCGCGTCGAGACGATCAAGACGGCGTTGTCGCGGTTTGCCGCCGACAGCGCGATACAAGACATCCATAACGTGCGCGTTCGCGATACCGACGCCGGCGAAATCGTGAACTTCCATTGCCGGGCCGCGCCGTCGATGAGCGTGATCAAGGTTCACGAGAACGTCGACGAGATCGAACGCGCCTTGCGCCGCGCGTTCCCGACCGTGAAGCGCGTGATCAGTCACGCCGAGCCGCCGCACGCGTAGAACCGCCGCGTTCCCGTTTCGGACTCACTTTCGGATTCGCGATTTCGCATGGGATAGCATTTATTTCGCTTTAACGAATCGTTGACTCTCGACAGCCCGCAAAAACTGGATTCAAATCACTGTGATTCGGGAGCGGCGTGGGGTTCGTTCGAACGGTGCGGAAAAGAATCCGGTGGGGGTCTAAGGCATGGCGCGTGCGCATGCGACGAACGCGTGCGTCCAATCCGATTCGATCAAGGGATTGGCGCAATCGATCGCGAAGCCGGCCTACCATAGGCTTTTGATCGCGGAGCCGGCGCTCCGGCGCGCCGTGCCTACCCTCATCATCGCCTTCCTGATCACCATCTGCCTCGGCGCCTTCGTTCAAGTGGTCGACCAGAACCGGCAAAAGCGTGCGGCGAACAAGCGCGACCTGGTGGCGTTGGCGGACATGCTTTCCGAGCGCGTCGACCGTCTTGCGTCCGCGCGGCAAACGCGCCTCGCCAATATCGAGCATCTGCAAACCCTGCTGCCCGATCTCATTCCGCCATGGGGCTTTGCGGGCGGCCGCCATGTCATCGTCACGGGCGGCGTCGACCGTCGCATCTTGGCCCGCATCCCCGCCGAATCCAATCTCGGCGAAGCCGATCGCGTTCTCGACGAGATCAGCACCGCCCAGTTGCTCGCTGCGCCAAATCTCCAAATCGAAACCAGCGACATGACGCTGCCGAACGGCAACGGCGCGCTGGCGATCGCGCGTCTCATCAAGTCGTTGCCCGGTCAGATCATCGTCATCCAGGAAAAGAACGACCCGCTCTGGGGATCGGATGCCGCCTTGTCGGTGACGCTGTCGGCCACGACCGGTTTCGTCGTGCTGATCCTCGGCTTTGCATTCCACTGGCAATCGACCCGCGCCCGCGAAGGCGACCTCATCAATGACGCGGTACGCGGGCGGATCGATACCGCGCTCAATCGCGGCCGCTGCGGATTATGGGACTGGGACCTGTCGCGCGGTCGCATCTTCTGGTCGCAGTCGATGTTCACGCTGCTTGGTCTTGAGAACCGCAGCGATCTCCTTACCTTCGGCGAAGTCAACGCGCTGGTGAAATCCGACGATATCGATCTGTTCGAAATCGCCGACCAGCTCATTTCCTCCAAGATCGATCACATCGATCAGACTTTTCGCATGAAGCATGTCGACGGCCACTGGATCTGGCTGCGCGTTCGCTGCGAACTCAACCTGGTCGCCGCCGATTCAAGCATGCACCTCATCGGCATTGCCGTCGATATCACCGAGCAGAAGAGCCTCGCGGAGAAAACCGTCGAGGCCGACGTCCGGCTGCGCGACGCGATCGAGACCATCCCCGAGGCGTTCGTGCTGTGGGACGCGGGTGACCGGCTGGTGCTCTGCAATTCACACTTCCAGAAGCTGCACCGGCTGCCGGACTCGGCGGTGATTCCCGGAACCTCCTATGAGACCATCATTGAGGTCGGCAGCATGCCCGAGGTCAGGACCCGGCTGCACGAGAACGCCAATCAGGCGCCGGGTGCGCGGACCTTCGAGGCGCAGCTCGAGGATGGCAGCTGGCTGCATATCAGCGAACGCCGCACCAAGGACGGCGGCTACGTCTCGGTCGGCACCGACATCACCCGCATCAAGGAGCACGAGCAGAAACTGGTCGACAACGATTTGCGCCTGCGCGCCACCGTCATCGATCTGAAACGCTCGCAGGCGGCGCTGGAACGCCAGGCCATCGAACTCGCCGACCTCGCCGAGAAATACTCCAGGGAAAAGACCCGCGCCGAGGAAGCCAACCAGACCAAATCGAAATTCCTCGCCAATATGAGCCACGAGCTGCGCACGCCGCTCAACGCCATCATCGGCTTCTCCGAGATCATGGAAAGCGGCATGTTCGGCAAGCTCGGCTCGGAGAAGTATCAGGAATACTGCCACGACATCCTGACCAGCGGTCACTATCTCCTGGAAGTCATCAACGACATCCTCGACATGTCCAAGATCGAGGCCGGACGGATGAAGCTCGACATGGAGCCGCTCGATATCTCCAAGACGCTCGCCGAATCGCTGCGGGTGGTGGCGGGTCGCGCCCACGACAAGCATCTGGTGATCGATGCGAACATCGAGCAAGCGATCTCCGTGGTGGCGGACCGCCGCGCGACCAAGCAGATTCTGGTCAATCTTTTGTCCAACGCGGTGAAATTCACGCCCGACGGCGGCAAGGTGGTCGTCCGCACGCGATTGCTCGGCGACAATATCGTGCTGATGATTGCCGATACCGGCATCGGTATCGCGCCGCATTCGCTGGCGCGGCTCGGCCGGCCGTTCGAGCAGGTCGAAAGCCAGCTCACCAAGACCTATCACGGTTCGGGGCTGGGGCTCGCGATTGCGCGATCGCTGACCCATCTGCACGGCGGTTCGATGCGACTGCGCTCGAAGCTTGGCACCGGCACCGTGGTCTGCGTCTCGCTGCCGCGCGATCCGCGCAACGCCAAGACCGGAATATCGGCGGCGGCCTAGATCATCCTCCTACAATTGCCCTAAACACCCGTCGCACCTCGGCTTGGGTCTCCTTGACGCGCGCCTCCAGCGCCGAAAAGTCCGGCGCGTCCCCTGCCCGCGCCATCACCTGCAGCAAATCTTCGCCCGCCGCCTCCGGCCTGAACTTGTCGCTGACGCAAAGCCGCAGGATTTGCGTCAGGTCGTGATAGAGCCGCGTTGCGGAGCGCAGTATTTCGGCCTCCGATGGCGCGAGCAAGCCAAGTTTGGCCGCCTTCTCGAGTACCGCTGGCGTGTTGACACTCAGGATGTCCGGCTTTTCGGCGGCGTGAACCAATTGCATGTATTGCGCGATAAAATCTATATCGACCAGACCGCCGGCCGCGGATTTCAGGTCCCATAGATCGTCTTCGCCCTTCTCCAGCGCGATGGCGCGACGCATATCCGCGACATCGTTGGCGGTGCCCGCGCGGTCCCGCGCTCGGGTCAGCACGCCGTGAATGACCTTTTCGATCCGGACGCGAAACT
>JBATYU010000257.1:0-27523 GCA_049674245.1 Bradyrhizobium sp.
AGTTGTCGGCGGCAAAGGCCGGTTCGAGGGCGCGACGGGAGACGGCACGCTGACCGGAACTCGGTATACTTCGCTATCCGTCGGCGCCGACCTGGTAAGTGATTACACCGTCAATCTAAGGAAATAGACCAGCCGCCAGGTGAGCCTTGTCAGGTTGCCGAGCGGTGGTGCGGGCGGTGGGACTCGAACCCACACGACGTTGCCATCGAGGGATTTTAAGTCCCTTGCGTCTACCAGTTCCGCCACGTCCGCATCGTTGATTTCCATAGCTTTTTTGCTCCGAAACGGCAAATGTTAGACACTCAATCCTTCGCATTAGACAATTTAACCACAGGCCCGTTCATGTTCCGTCTTTCAGCCGGCTGAACGCACGGTTGATAGGTTTGGTTTGCGGGCTCCGAGGAGGGCGGGCCGATCACTGCCATCGCACCGTCGCCCAACGCTGATTCCCGGGAGCGCTGTCCTGCAATTGTACCCAGCCGGTGAACCTTTGCGCTGCCGTGCAGACGGATAATCACCGGGGGATTGCGCGGTCCGGACCCAATCCAACGCCACCAGGCATTATTCAGCTTGGGGGCGTTGGGGCATTTTAGGGTGTCCTAACCGGGCCGCCCCGGCACGAAGCGAGGCGGCCCGGCCGGGGTCATGTCGAGCCCGTCTTTGAAACGATTTTCCGCCCGCAACGCCTGCCGCCCCTAAGGGGTTTTCGCTTTCGAGGGCTCTATGGGTTTAGGGCGCGTAGCGCCCCCTCTGGCTTTAACATCAGACGCCTGCGGTCGCGCGTGGCGGTCAGATCTTTCTTTAGCTTCGACTGTTCATCGGCCGTCATGGCAGGCTTCTCGGGCCTTGGTGGCACGTCTTCCACGGGCAGATAGGCGGTTGGTTTCGGAGGCCCCGGGACTTCGGCTCGCGCGTCCAGTGGTGTTGAGGTCACGCATCCGCCAAGCGAGAGGATGGACAGCAGCACCGCCGCAGCCAACGCTGTGAATCTCCGATCCTGCGACATCGCCGATCCTCTGCACTCTGGAACACCATTTGTGCCGCCAGCATTGCTCGCAAACTATGACCATATAGCGCCCCGGGCGACGCGGGACCGAAGGCCCGGGGGCCTCCGCACGAGTCTAGGAAGGCCGCTGGTGAGTCCGGAATTTGCCCGCTGTCAGGGTGCCGGTCGCTCGGCGCCGTCGCACGGCTCGCCAGCGTTGCTTGAGCGCGGCGGGATTTGAGGCAAGCCGACCGCCCGTGCTTGCGAATTTTGAGCGACAGCCTACGATCGCGAGCAGGCTCGCATACGAAGATACCCCATGAGGGTCAATTATAAGGCTTACATTATCGACGCTTACGAGCGCGAGACCGGTCGCTGGCGGGCGGCAATCAGTCGTCAGGACGGCGCTAAAATCAGGGTTGTCGCCCCTCCTGCCGAACACCTGCAGGTCGTCACGTCCGCTGACACGCTGACGTCCCAAGAGGCGGTGAATCTCGCGAAGCTTCGGATTGACAATGGCGGAATGATTTAGGGCTTTCGGAGAAGAAGGCGCGGACCTGAGCCCGCGCCCTCGATGGCCCCTGCGCGAGTCTGGGAAGCCGCTGGTGAGTCCGGGATCGCGGCCACGCAGGGCTCGCCAGTGAGTATTCAAGCAAAACGGCCTCAGTGCGAGGAGCATCTGAGGCCGCTTGAGACCTCCCGCCGGGCATTGGACAAAATGTTGACCGGTCGGTGGCTTGGCTTGCGGAGATCGAGATCTCCGATCGCTGAGGACCAAGAACCCCCAAGATGAATCGTTCCGTCCGAATTTGAAATATTGTGTGCCGGCCGCTGACCGACGACCTCGCTGTGATTCTAGGAAGGCCGCTGGTGCGGGCTTAGCCTGCGGGCTATAAGTTGAAGGCGGCGCGGATTAGATGAATCGGGTCGTCCGGCGTTGCGTGCGGAGCGCAATGCATGATGCAACTGGAATCTACCCTGACTTGCCCCTTATGCGGTCATTGGTCCGTCGAGACCATGCCGACCGATGCCTGCGTGTTCTTCTATGACTGCAAGGGCTGCGGGATGCGGCTAAAACCCCTCACTGGCGACTGTTGCGTATTCTGTTCCTATGGCTCGGTCCCGTGCCCGCCGGTGCAGAGCAATGATAGCTGTTGCGTAGCTAGGGCTGCTCAGGCTTGAGACGCGGAACCGAAGCCCCGCGCCCTCGATAGCCCTGCACGAGTCTGGGAAGGCCGCTGGTGAGTCCGGGATTTGCGGGCTAAAAGGGTGCCGGGCATCCCTTCTATCGCACAGCGCGCCAGCGGACGGCCCCGAACCAAATCTTTTTTTCTGTACTTGAATCCTCGTTCTGTTGCGTCGGGATTTGAGATGCGATGAGCAGCGCTCGCGCGATCCGATATCGCAGACTGGCCCTCGCCGCGCAGGACAAGGCCAATGCGGACCTGCTTCTTAAGCTCGCGGATGAATGCGATCGGGGGATTCTCTGCACGGCTGAATGGCGTTCGGCCCGGCCATCCGGCAAAAATGCGCAGCCGCCAAAAGCTGGCGTGCGGCTTGAGTGGGAGCCACAATAACCGACGTTGAAAACCAGCCCCGAACCGGGGCCGCCCGGCACGAAGCGAGGCGGCCCGAGATGTGATAATAAGAACTGGGGGACGGCGGCTTTTCGAGCCCGCCGGGCCTCCCCCAACCTTGGCCGTCGCCCCTCCGGCGGCCATTTTTCTTGTCGAGCGAGGCGGCCATGAATGTGGCAGCGCGGGACCGAAGCCCCGCCGCGCCAGCCCAACGTCCAACACTCTGCCGTGAACGAAACTCTTTGCCTGAGATCGCGAAGCCTTCCTGAAACAAAGCCGTCCTACCCTTCGCCTTGGTCACACCCATAAGGGAGGACGGAATGCGTTCTCTGATTTTCGGAGCCATTTTACTTGCGGTCGCCTCTGTAGGGTTTCACACCCTGATCTCGTCCTCACTTGCTGCAGCTCGGGACGCCAAGGCAGCGACATTTTCCGAACGATTTTGCTCCAGTGCTCAAGCCCCAATGAGAAGGCCCGCCGGCGCTGGGTAACAAGCGTCAAGTCTTCGTCCGGTAGGCTTATGCTGCCGCTGATCGGTTGCGATCCCGTTACGCCCTCAGCCGCCGCCGCGACCCTGACGCCCTTCAAGAGACTTGCTGGCGTTGCGGCTTCTATCCGGAATCAGAACCGGGCGAGTGCTCCCCGTCATTCGATTTGCCGCCAAGTCAGGGCACGTTGACCGCGGGCATTGGCCCGGTCGGCCGTGGCGAGAAATGAGGTTGCCCCTGCACCATTGCCGAGAGCACCACGATAGCAACCAATAGGATTGCGAGTCCGCGCATGCCCTAAAGCTACTGCAGGACTTATGCCGTCAGTATAAAGCACACCATCCGCGCGGACCGTTCTGTGTTCGACCTGCAACAGATTTCCTGTTTCTCGTATGGAACAGGGTTTAAGACTCGTCACAGCTAAGCAACCACCGATAGCCTGAGAATACCGGGCTGGGTAGGTTTTAGTTCCAAGGAATGCCCGGTAGGCGGTAGGCCGCTGGATATTTCGGCAAATTAAGAAATGAACAACTCAGCTCAAGTAAACGGCCACCCCAAGAAAAAGGGTGGTGTTTCTCCGGTCACAGCGGTCAGGTTGCCGCCGACGCTAGGCGCCAAGGTGGACAAATGGGCCGATTTACAGGCCGACGTGCCAACGCGCTCGGAGGCTATCCGCAGACTTCTAGAACTCGGACTGAAGGCGAAGCGGTCCTGAGGCCGCCCTGCCGTGCGAGCGCAAGCTCGTCACGCTAAAGGACGCCGGCAATTACATCACGAAGCTTCCAAAGGCCGAGCACGAGGCACCAGAGTGGCAAGCCGCGATGGAAGCCCTGATCCTGGTCGCGACGCACGGCGGACCGACGATGTTCGCGCGGATCGGGATGATGCGGGCGTTGAACCGTCACCACGTCCGGAAGTTCAATCCGAAGCAATAGGAACCGCTCACACGATATCTTCGGTCTCGCGCAGAAGCTTTCGCTTGTCGTTGATGAAGTAGTAGCTGGATGATTGACTGATCAATCCGCGCCGCTTCAGTTCGGTCAGGGTTCGACTTACGTTTTCGCGCGCAACGCCCGCCATTGCCGCGATATCGCTCTGCCTGATCTTGTGGAGGATGACAATTCGTCCGGATTCCGTCTCGCGACCGAGATGCTCTGCAAGTTCGAGCAGCGCGCGCGCGACCCGGGCCTTGACCGTCAGGAAGCTTGCTGCTGCCATCGCATGATCGGCCTCGCGCAGGCGTGACACCAGGGTGGAGACGAGATCGCTGTAGATTTCGGGATATTCTCGTAGGCAACTGACGAACGCTTCCCGGCCGATGAAGCTCAACTTGCAGTCTCGGATCGCGACCACGGTGGCCGATCTCGGCAGCCCGTCGATGATCGCGAGTTCTCCGACGATCGAGCCTGGGCCAAGGATCGTCAGTATCCGCTCGTCACCTTGAGGCGAAGCGATGCTGACCTTGAGCAGGCCCTGTTCAAGCCGATAGCAACCATCGGCGACGTCGCCAGCCTCGAATAGCACTTCTCTTTCGGCGAGCGATTGCGGCTTCGCGTTTGCCAACAGGCTTTCGGAAAACTGGATCGGCAGGTTAGGCAATATGCCGGAGAAGCTGCGCTTTGAGGGCAAACCTGTCGTATTACTTCTGGTCTTCGGTGGCAGCTTTCGCGCCGGCATGGCTGGGACAATCGTTCAGAAAGACTTAAAAATTTGCATTATTTTGATTCATATCACAGACGCGCGTCGCGGCGGGCATATGATCCGAGCAGAGCCGGTTCGTACGCCCGGTAAGTTTTGTGGTGCTTTAATGAGTACACTTGAGCAGCACATTGCACAAATCGCCAATCTCATTGCTCAGTTGCGCGAATTGAACCAACTACGCGAGCGGGTCAGAAAAGCAGAACTGGCCGGGAGATCGCGGCGGGTCGGGCGCAGAAAAAGAACGCTCATTCGGCGGCTTGCGCCGTCGCTAAATCGATCCGGAAATCATCGATCTTTTTCCCGGACGTAAGCTGTGCGGTCAACCAGCGTGGCTTCTTTCCGCGGCCCGCCCAAGTTTCGGACGGCTCCGCGGGATTTCTATATTTCGGATAAACCTGCGGGTAAGGGCGCCGCGCGTAACTTATCTCCTTAACATTGTGAGCCCCGGCGCCCAGGCCGAGCTGACGCAATCGCTGATCAAGCCTTGCTGTTTCGGCCGATATTTTGCGAGCCAATGCCGCGGCGACCAATTCGTGAAGGGAACAAAGCTCGTCCACGGACATCGATTTGAGATCATGAGGTTTCTTCATTTTTTAAACCCAGATGATTTGTCGTTGTCGAAGGCTGCTTCCCCCAAGGCCAATTCTAGGCGATTCCGGCCCACTTCAATTGGTCGAAGAAAGCCATGAGTGTCGGGGTGTTCCACAGGCCAATCTGACCAAGGCCCGGAGTTGGCATGCGCCGATGGAAAGCCGGTCCTTGAGACCCGCGGGCCGCTTGAGCAAGTTAATCACAGCACGGAACTTTTGTTCCACTTGGGCGGCGATCGGGGCGCATGCCAGCTATGCAAATCACTAAATCTCCTATGCCGCCATCCGCGCGGCCTGATCGGCCGTCCGGCGGTTGGCGCGCGCGGCGTTAACGCGGCATCGCCTCATCCGTCTCGATCTTGAAGCGAGCCACGGTCGTCGAGCAAGCCTGGTTGACGAGAAATCTGGTCGAGGAGCACCGGGGCGACTGGCATCGCTTGAGCGCGCGGATCGGCATCATGCAGGCATTGAACCGCCACGTCGAACGGGTGTTTGATCCAACTCGCAAAGAGCATCATTGGGGCCGGCGCAAGCTAGCGAGGGACCGATGACCGTATCGCACTGCAATCTTATCGGATAACGACGTTCGCATGCTTCAAAGGTTCGTCTTAATTGCCGCGTGGGCATCTATTGCGATACTGGCCTACGTAACCCTGACCCACGTCGGCTTTGTGTACTCAATCTATTTTAAACTCTCACCGTTCTTGATGCACTTAAGTATGAAAACCTACGCGCACTTCGAACACGTAATCGCCTTTGCCGTCTTCGGCGCACTGTTCGCTTTCGCATATCCTAAGCGCGTCGTTTTCGTTTGCTGCGTTGTCCTCATCAGCGCTATCACTCTGGAATATCTGCAGACTTTAACGCCTGACCGGCATGGTACGCTAAAGGACGCATTGGAAAAGATAGTCGGAGGTGCGTTCGGTATTTCCGTAGCCAGAGCGGCTCTTTATTTTTGGCCTCGAAGCTGTGTGGGCAGCAGGCATCGGTGATCGGCGCGTACCAATGGCCCGATCACGTCCGGCTTTCCGACCTTGAAACACGCTTCGTCAGCGGTGAAGCGACCAGTCGTGCGGCTCAAGATGATGCTTGTCGCGTGTCAGCATCCAATCGCCATAAAGAAAAAACGCTAGCGTCACTAAGCTTGGTGTTAACGCCAGCGCGACCCCGAACATCACGGCATGAAGAGTTGCCATGGCCCCCTCCCAAACCCACTCCTCATAGCTATCATGATGAGAAATATCGGTGTTGGATCGATGATAGGTGACGTGATCTAAAGTTGTGGAAATCGCGCCGCAACAACCC
Organism: Bradyrhizobium sp.; assembly: GCA_049674245.1. Classification (GTDB taxonomy): domain Bacteria; phylum Pseudomonadota; class Alphaproteobacteria; order Rhizobiales; family Xanthobacteraceae; genus Bradyrhizobium. The sequence continues at coordinate 6,647 of JBATYU010000257.1, forward strand.
GTAGGACTACGGATACAGTGAACCGCATCGCCGCACGATCATGTGCATCGTGCTGATCATTGCGCTGGCGGTCGTCTGGAATTTGCTCGGACACTGAGCGTTACAGACTTACTTGTGATTTGCGCTATGCGCGCATGGGACTCTTTGCACTTTTGCCGCTAGGTTTTCCCGGCTTTATTCCTCTTGGGGCTTTGACGGCTGCCACACCAGCGCGGCCATCACACGCTTGGTTGCTTCTAGAACATCGTCATTCTGACGGGGTTGCCATGTCGTCCTCCGATTCGGCCGTCAAGAAAGCTTGGAGCCACTTTTACCAGGAATACGGGCAGGCCATGCTCGCATGGCAGTTGGTTGAAAGTGAGTTTGCAACGGTCTTTTCCATGCTCACCAAAATCCCGCCGGCCATGGCAATTCAGATCTTCTATTCGGCTCGCAGCTTCAGGGGCCGGATAGATATTTATAAGGCCGGGATTACTGCTTGCCCGGCCCCTGCCGAGATTAAATCCATTGCCCGGGGCCTCATAAAAAAGGCCGGTAAATACGCCGAATATCGAAACAAGTTTGCTCACGATCAGCCTAGGCTGCGTCAGCAAGGGCAGCCCGGACGATGGATGAGGTGAGTGCGTATGTCCGCTTGGACCTGCCGTTCTTCAACGGTAAGGCCGACTAAAAGATTGTTCCACCTCGTCCTCGAATCCCATGGTGGAAGGGCCTTGGTGCCGATTCCGAAGAGAAGCACGAGCCCGTGAGCGACATCGACATTGCACTAGTAGATAGTCTGAAAGCGCTTGACCCCGAACGGCCGATTAGAGAAGCGGACATCGCTCGTTTTATGAGTACACGCCCTTAGCTACCCTCGGACCCACGTTGGAATTGGCGCTTGGGCGGCCGCAACGAGTGAGTCACGCTGCACCCCTCCCGGATATATCGAGAGTAGTCATGGTTTCCGGACTACGAGTAGTAGTCATGGTTTCCGGACTACGGAATCCTGTTTTTCGGTCCGGTTTCCGGACTGAGATTTGCCGTTTTCCGTACTTCAAAAACTGTTTTTTGGGTGGGCTTGCCGCCCGAGCCGCTGCGGCAATCAGGGGGGCTTGCTCCTCAGTGATTTTCATCCATTCGTGTGTGCCGTCGCCGCGGACGCCATCTGCGGCCCTGTAGGTCAGCCTGAACTTATTCGGCTTCCTATATTCGCTGGTGCCCGCGACGCCCTGCTCGGTGATCTCCACGAAGCCAAGAGCCACAACCTCTTGAAGGGCAGGATAGATCGCATCGCGATGCAGTCCGTATCTGACGAAGTCATCATAGGTGACCGGCAACCTGCCATTGTCGGCGCCGCCGTGGTCGGCCAACTCAATTTCGAGCCGGTCAAGTATTCGACGAGCCGAGAGGCTGAGCACACAATAGGCTGGCGAACGAAGCATATCGATCCGCCGCGGTGCGAACTGTCCGCCGATGGTGGTGCGACGCAATTTTCTGTTCATGCGGTGCCCGTTGCGGATTCGAACTCGCGCCGGATAGCTGCTTCCATGCACTTCAGCTCCCGGGCGATCAGTTCTTCGGAGATGCCGCGTCGCCGAAGGGCGTCGCCTTGTACTTTCAGTTGACGGCTGAGATAGCGGGCTGCGGCACCCTCATGCAGGCACGTCATGTGCTCAGCCTGTTTCGCAATGTAGACGCGGCGACGGACCAGCGGGAACGGGACGACGGTTGTGGTCATCATGGTATGAGTCTCGTGTACTGTTTGTTGCTTGCGATCTCACCTCCGGCGAGATTCGGCTGCCTTGTACCGGCACGTTGATGTGCGGACTCCGAAAAGTCTGGTGAGCTGGGGCGCCAGCCGATGGATTTGATTACGAGGGGAGAGTCGTTCCCCGGTAACGCTCAAGACGTGCCCAAGTGGCGCTCGGCACAAACCGAACACGGGCGACCGGGCCCCGGGAGACAATGGCACCTGCCTGGGTGGTATCATCGCCAATCAGTATGGCGGTGATAATGCTGCTGGCAGTGTTAGACAAACCCGCCGGGTCTGCACCGGTTTCGATGGGAGAGTAGGCGGGCGTTAGACAGGAATTGTTAGTGGCGTCAGTAGCGCCGTGAGATTTTAAGTCCCTTGCGTCTACCAGTTCCGCCACGTCCGCCCTATTGATTTCCATAGCTTTTTCGTCCCAGGCCGGCAAATGTTTTCCAATCGAACCCTTGCGTTTTCCATTTCGGTTGCAAAACTTGTTCACGCCTTGTCCTGACGGTCCTTGTCCTACTGAATGCCCGGATGATGTTCTGCTCGGCCTCGACGTGCCGGGTATCGTGGGCGCCCATGCGTTCCGACTCGTCGCCGATCTGATCGGCCAGGGCGAGGCACATCTGCGCCGGATTCTGAAATCTTATACTCGCTACTATAATGGAACGCGGACACACTTGGCCTTGGATTAAGGATACGCCCGTTTTTCGTCCGGTTCAGCGAACCGGCGTGCTCCGGTCACTTGCCATCCTGGGCGGACTTCATCACCACTACGCCCGAGCTTAGGTTTTCGCTACACACAACGGTTATCGAATGTCCGCTCGTGAGGCAGACATTGGTAGCGCGCCTGCAGCACGGCCTCGTCAACAGCCCCGGCAGATCGACTCTATCACCTTGTTGACCTTCGCCTCTTCACGATCGATGGCGGGATTGGTGCCAAGCAGTGATCCTTTCATCGGGCCGTCGCCGCTGCCGGATGATGAAAGCGCCGTGCCCAGCGAGTTAGTACCAGGCGCAGCGGCGCTGGTGCCGAAGGCGCCGCCAGTCACGGACGTATGATGCGATCCCATGCCGCCGCGGGCAAACGCCGCGGTGCTCGAAGCGCCAATGCAAAGGACGACGCAAAGCGCCGAAAGCTTATTCATGCTGAACTCCCTGGCGCGAATAGAACAGCAGGTTTACGGCGCTTGGTCTGCTGGCCGGCCGGCGGCTCTGACGGAATCTCGATTGCGCCCGCCCTGGCCACCGCCGCGGCCGTGACCATCCTCGCGCTGCCGCTGCCATGCGAATCGTTGCCTGGGCCGAAGTCGTTAAGGAGGATACCAGCCGTACCCACGACTGCGACAATTACGGTTACTATCGCGGGTATGAGGTCACCGCGCCGGTCGTTTCTTTGAGCGTGCATGTGGTTGCCTGACAAATCCATTGCTTCTTGATCGCTGATGCGGTGAAGCCGAGGTAGGTTCGAAATCGCCGACACCCAGTAAATTGAGATTTAGATTTCGATGTGCGCCGCGACGATCATCGCAGCCGACAAAAGTTTACGCTTGGTCATTCGATTTTTCCATTTGGATAACAAAAGCCAAACAGTGTCGGCTCCTCTTCGGAAGTGAAGAAGCGATCGACCGATAAAAGCAACGATATCTTCACACGGTTTCAACATCGCGCGAGGTGATGCTCGACCTATTCAATATTCTAAATTGGATTTTAATTGAGAAGATGGCGTCTGACAGTCATGTATCAGACGGCTCCCGGAGCTTGATTGCGCTGCCGGGAGTTTCGTTGGGGTGACCCTCCAAGAAGATATCGAGGAAACGCGCGCTGGGGCGGTGGAAAAAGTTCCGCACGCAACGGCTTGCTGTGTCCGGAGGCAAAGATGGTCCTGTTCTCTCGCTCCTTTGTGCGCAAACGCGTGATCTCGATGGCGACCACGGCGTCAGTCGCGGCGACATCGTTCGCCTTGGCGCAGGATCCGACGAGGTTGTATCACGTCCGGTCGGCGACTCCGATCCAATCTGTGGCGGACCGGTCGGATCGTTCGGAGGAGCAGCCGTTCCTGTCGGAGAACGACGCCGCCATGAACAAGATGATGGCGGACATGACGATCAAGCCGAGCGGCGATGTCGATCGCGATTTTGTCGAGATGATGGTGCCGCACCATCAGGGCGCGGTCGACATGGCGCAAGCTGAACTCAAATACGGTCATAACGAGCAGCTTCGCCGATTGGCGCAGGAGATCGTCGTGACCCAGCAGCAGGAGATCGCCGTGATGCGGCTTGCTCTCGGCGACAAGCTGCCGCCATCGGTTGCTTCCCCGACGCAGCCTGGGACACCGCCGGCGTCACGGCAAGGCGCCTCGTCGTCTTCCATGAGCCCGCACGATGCGATGTCGTACCATCAGATGAACATGAAATAGGGGTGAAATATGAAGCTTGGTCTTTTGACGCTTGGTTTTCTCGCAGGCGTTTGCCTGGTTGGACAGACGGCGGCCTGGGCCGGCCAGGCGCCTGCGGCCGCGTCGGATCCGGATATTCCGATCAGCCACCACGACCGCGTTTACTCCGCTGAGCAGTTCTCCAACACCGTCTCGGTCACCGATCCCGTCGACAACCGGCTGGTCGGTGTTATCCGTCTCGGCGACCCGCAGCCGGGCAATTTCAGCCCACTCTACAAGGGACAGGTACTCGTCCACGGCATGGGTTTCTCGCCCGATCACAAGACGATTGCGGTGGTTTCGATCGGCAGCAACTCCGTGACCTTCATCGATGCCGCGACGAATGAGGTCAAGCACACCACCTATGTCGGCCGCTCGCCGCACGAAGCGTTCTTCACGCCTGACGGCAAGGAGGTCTGGGTCACCGTTCGTGGCGAGGACTATATCGCCGTCCTCGACGGCCAAAGTTTTGAGGAGAAGTTGCGCATCAAGGTGCCTGCCGGGCCGGGCATGCAGATCTTCTCGCCGGACGGCAAATACGGTTACGTCTGTTCCTCGTTCAATCCGGAGACCGTCGTCATCAGCGTTGCAGATCATCAGATCGTCGGCCACGTCAAGCAGGACAGTCCGTTTTGTCCAAACATCGCCGCGACGCCAGATGGCAAGCAGGTCTGGTTCACGCTAAAGGACACCGGCACGACTGAAGTATTCGACGCGCAGCCGCCATTCGCGGTGCTGAAATCGATCGACACCGGGCCAATCACCAATCACGTCAATTTCGTCCACAATGCCAAAGGCACATTCGCCTACGTGACCATCGGTGGTCTCAACGAGGTGAAGGTATTCCGCACCGACGACTTCTCGCAAGTTGCGACCATCCCGGTCGGCAAGCTGCCGCACGGCGTCTGGCCGTCCGGCGACGGCAGCCGGGTTTATGTCGGACTGGAAAACGCCGACGGCATGGCCGCGATCGACACTGCGACCAACGAACTGATCGCGACCAGGCCGACCGGTCAGGCACCGCAGGCCATCGTCTACGTTCCAAATGCCGTTCCGACAGGTGACGGCACGCAGAATCTGCAGCAGCTTGACGTTGCCGGCCAGGCCTTCCACCTTTCGCTTGGCGCCGCAGAGGGCCGCAAAACCGTTGGCAGCGTTGCGACTGTTGTTAGCGAAGACAAAGCGCCCACCAGCGTCGCGCTGTTCGATCAGGGCCTGATCCAGGTGTTGCAGGCTTCGGTCACCGGCCTTGAGGCCAAACATCCCTACGTTCTCGCTCTTGCACACGATCGGGATGGCAAGGGGCCGCTTGAGCCGCTGGCCGGCTTCATGACCAATCCGGCGGGTTCGGCCATCGTCAACGCCACCGGCGCGATCCGCCAGGTGGTGCACGGCGAGGACAATATCGTGCGTCGATATCTGGTGATCGCGGAGGGCCATCCCGACAAGCCAGGTCCAATCGCGCAGGTGCAGTTGAAATAGCAGGCGCGATTTGGCGATCCAGCGCGCAAGTAAAGGATAGACCATGGGCATTGTTCGCTTCGCCCTGCGATTTCCGCACACATTCTATGTGGTGGCAGCGCTGATCTTGTTTCTCGGCTTCGCCGCGATCCGCTCGATGCCGACGGATATTTTTCCGGAAATCCGCATTCCCGTGGTGACCGTCATCTGGCAATACACCGGGCTCACCACGCCGGAAATGGAACAGCGCGTCAGCACTTACAGCCAATATTCCATCAGCGCCAACGTCAACGGCATCAAGAACATGGAAGCGCAGACCCTCAATGGTCTGTCGATCCAGAAGATCTACTTCCAGCCGGACGTCAATCTCGACCTCGCTATCGCGCAAATCGTCTCAGCGACCAACGCCATCCGCGCGCTGATGCCGCCCGGCATCCAGCCGCCGATCGTCGTGCAGTTCAATGCGTCGAGCGTTCCGGTGCTGCAGCTCAGTCTCAATTCGGACAGCCTGAACGAGCAGCAACTCTACGATTTCGGCATCTATCGCGTTCGGCAGCAATTAGCCCCGGTTCCCGGCGTCACGCTGCCGACGCCGGCGGGCGGCAAGTATCGCCAGATCATGGTCGATATCGACCCGGACAAGCTTTTGTCCCGCGGACTGACGCCGCTCGACATCGTCAATGCCGTCAATACGCAGAACCTGACGCTGCCGTCAGGGACGGCGAAGATCGGCAACACCCAATATACGGTGCGAACCAACGCGACACCGGCGTCGATCAACGACCTCAACATGATGCCGGTCAAGTTCGCCAACGGCGCTACCGTCCTGTTGAAGGACGTGGCGCAGGTCCGCGACGGCTCGCTGGTGCAGCAGAACATCGTGCGCGAGGATGGTCGCCGCTCAGTCCTGCTCAGCGTGATCAAGAACGGCAATGCCTCGACATTGGCGGTCGTCAGCGGCGTGAAGAACGCCCTGCAAGCTATCCGCGCCTCCGCGCCGGCCGGACTCAAGGTCAACGAGCTATTCGACCAGTCGATCTTCGTTACAAACTCGGTGACCGGCGTGTTGCGTGAAGGCGCCATCGCGGCAGGCCTCACCGCGCTGATGATCCTTGTCTTCCTGGGTTCGTGGCGATCGACGCTGGTCGTGATGATTTCGATTCCGCTGGCGATCCTGTCGTCGCTCGTGGTGCTGTACTTTCTCGGCGAAACGCTGAACACGATGACGCTCGGCGGCCTTGCGCTGGCGGTCGGCATCCTGGTCGACGATTCGACCGTGACCATCGAGAATACCCATCGACTGTGGACCGAGGAGGGTATGCCGCTTTCCGAGGCGACGCTGCACGGCGCCGCCGAAATCGCGGTGCCGACCCTGGTTTCGACGCTTGCCATCAGCTGCGTGTTCACATCGGTGGTGTTCCTCGACGGACCGGCCAAGTACCTGTTCACGCCGCTCGGACTTGCCGTCGTGTTTGCGATGCTGGCTTCCTACGGATTGTCGCGAACCTTGACGCCGATCACGATCGGCCTGCTGCTCAAGGGCGAACGTCGCCACGCGGACGAAGCGGCCCCGAGGGGCTTGTTCTCGCGGCTGACCGCCGTGTTCGAACGCAATTTCGAGCGGCTGCGTGAGAGCTATGCGAAATTGCTGGCAACGCTGCTTCGCCGGCGCGCCGTTGTTCCAATCGTCGCGGCCTTGATGCTTGGACTTGGCGCGGTGATGTTCCTGTCTGTCGGCCGGGACTTCTTCCCGCTCATCGACGGCGGGCAGATCCAGCTTCACGTCCGCGCTCCTGCCGGCACCCGCATCGAAAGCACCGAGGCGATCTTCCAGGCGGTCGAGGACAAGATTCGCGAAGTCATCCCGGAGAAGGACCGCTCTTTGATCGTCGACAATATCGGATTGCCGGCGCGAGCCTACAATCTGGCATTCGCCGACGGCTCGACGATCGGGATCAACGACGGCGTCATTCTGGTGGCGCTCAAGGAGGGCCACAAGCCGACCGCCAACTATGTCAAGAAATTGCGTCAGGTGCTGCCTGCCGCATTCCCGGAGGACACGTTCTATTTCCAGGCCGCCGACATCGTCACGCAGATCTTGAATTTCGGCCTGCCGGCGCAGATCGACGTCCGGACGGTGGGCTACGGCACGAACAACCTTTCGGTTGCAAGGGAGCTCCGGCACCGGCTTGCCGCCATTCCCGGCATCGTCGACGCGCATCTGCAGCAGGAAGTCGACGCGCCGGCGTTCTACGCCCAGATCGACCGGACCCGCGCCGCGCAGCTTGGCCTCAATGCCAGCACGGTGGCGACCAACATCAATGTCAGTCTCAGCTCATCGGAGCAGGTATCGCCCAATTTCTGGACCGATCCGAAGTCGGGAATCCCGTATTATCTCGCCGTGCAGACGCCTGAATACAAAGTCAACTCGCTGAATGCGCTGGCAAACACGCCGGTTTCCACCTCGCTCGCGGTGAGCGGCCAGACGGTTCCCGGCATGCTCAGCAATGTTGCGACGTTCAAGCGCGACAAGGTCCCAACCAATTCCAACCAGACCAATATCCAGCCGGTTTTTGAAATCTACGCCAGTGTGCAGGGCCGCGATCTCGGCGGCGTGGCAGCCGACATCAGCAAGGTGACGACGGAGCTGCAGAAGGAGCTGAAGCCTGGCAATACAATTCAGGTCCTCGGCCAGATCCAGAGCATGAACGACTCGTTCCGGAATCTGGGCATCGGGCTCCTGTTTGCCGCGGTCTTCGTCTATCTCCTGATGGTTGTGAACTATCAGACCTTCGGCGATCCGTTCGTGGTGATCCTGGCGCTGCCGGCGACGCTGTGCGGCATCGTCACCATGCTGTTCATCACCGGCACCACGCTGAACGTGCCGTCGCTGATGGGCGCGATCATGGCGGTCGGTGTCGCTTCCGCGAACTCGATCCTGCTCGTGACCTTCGCACGCGAGCAGCAGCTGAAAGGGCACACCGCCTTTGAGGCCGCGCTGAGCGCCGGCCACACTCGAATCCGCCCGGTGCTGATGACCGCCGCCGCGATGATCGTCGGCATGATCCCGATGGCGATCGGTGGCGCCGGCGAGGAACAGAACGCTGCGCTCGCGCGCGCCGTCATCGGCGGCCTCTTGTTCGCGACACCGACAACGTTGCTGATCGTGCCTTACCTGTTCGCCATGCTGCGCAAGGGTAACGACGGAAAGCCTCACCATGGCGTATTCGAGGAAGTCCAGGAATGACCGAGATTCATGCGCGATCAAGAGACGAAGTTCTGAAGGACCGGTCAGAGCCGGAAACCGATCGTGTCGTCACACTACCGAAGGCTCCGCGCAGGCGACAACGTCGTTACGGAGGCGCGCTGTTCGGCGCAAGCGTGCTGTTGTTGCTCGTGGCTGGCCTCGCGCTCGGAGGTTGGCGCCACTACCAAGCCAGGCTCGGCGTCGCGGCTACTACGCAAGAGAGCCGCACCCTTGTTCCCGACGTTCGCGTGGCGACCGTTCGCGCCGGCGACAGCAAGATAAGCGCCACCTTGCCGGCGACCACGACGGCCTTTGAGGCCGCGAATATCTTCGCGCGCACCAACGGCTACATCGAAAAGCGCTACGTCGACATCGGCGATCGGGTCAAGGCGGGAGCCCTGTTGGCGGAGATTACCGCCCCTGAGCTCGACCATCAGATTACGCAAGCCAAGGCGACGCTGGCCCAAATCCAGGCCACATTGCAGCAAACACAGGCAAGTCGTGAGCTCGCCGAAGTCACCAACGGGCGCGATAGCAAGCTCGTCAAGCAGGGATGGCTCACGCTTCAGCAGGGCGACAACGATCGCCTGACCCTGCAGGCGCAACAGGCAGCGGTGGGCGTGGCTCAGTCCAATATTGCCGCCCAGCAAGCCCAGATTCGAATCCTCGAACAAGAGAAAGCCTACCAGCGCGTCGTTGCGCCGTTCGACGGCGTGATCACGCAGCGCAATATCGACAACGGCAGCCTGGTGACGTCCGGATCGACCTTCATGTTCACGCTGATGCATCCGGATGTAATCCGCACCCAGGTGTTCGTCCCGCAGGACGAGGCTTTCGGGCTTGCGCCTGGTGTCGATGCGGTGGTCCGTGTCCCGGAGATTCCGGACCGGAGCTTTCCCGGCAAGGTCACGCGCATAGCGAGCGCGTTGCAGCCCGGTAGCCGAACGCTGCTGACCGAGATCGACGTCCCCAATCCGGACGGCGCGCTCAGTCCCGGGATCTATTGCACGGTCGAGCTGCTTATTCCGCGCAAGACACCATCGATGATCATACCGGCCGATGCGGTCGTATTCGATGAGAACGGCCTGCATGTAGCGGTCGTCAAGGACGGCACCGCCCATTTCCAGAAGATCACGATCGCGCGCGACTTCGGCACCGAGGTCGAAGTGCACGACGGCGTCAAGCCGGGCGATCAGGTCATCCTTAATCCCATGGTGAACCTTGCGGAAGGCAGCAAGGTCGCGGCGCGCAGACCGCAGACAAGCTAGATCGGCGCGGAGGAAGCCATCGCAATGCGACGCTTATTGTTCATGGCAGCCGCCCTGCAGCTAGGCTGTAACACCAGCCTGGCGCAAGTCTCCACCATGGGCACCACCGCGATGGGGCTTTCATCGACGCCGGGGACGATCGTGACTTCCCCGCTCAACGGCCCGAGCCCGTTTTCGACGGCAACCCAACCGGGCGCTCCCGACACTACGTTGGCGCCGGTGCCGCTGGCTTCTGATCCCACAACGCCAGGTACGGTTGTGACCTGTTCCACTCCGACAGGGCAAATCGGGCCTGCAACTCCGGCGGTGCCAGTTACATCGATGTCGGCAATCGGTGGCACAATCGGAACGACGCCATCTGTTTCCGCGGCACCGACGACGTCAGCCATACCGCCCAGCTCTTCCTCGGCGACGGCTGGAAGCACGACTGCGCCAACACTGACGCTGTCCGCACAACCAGCTACCTCATTCATGACCGATTTCCCCGGCTCGACCGTCCCGGCACCGCCGCCGCCCGCAGTACCTCCTCTGCCGTCGCCTTCCATCACGGCAATGCCCGTACCGGCGTCATCGACGGTACCGAGCACAGTCTCCACATCCATGCCGGGCACCACAGCCACGATGACATCATCGGCTGCGACGATGTCACCGACCGCGATGACGCCAGCGTCACCGTTGGGGACTATTTCCACGCCAATTGCCATCACCACCACCGGGAATGTCTCGCCAGCGAGCCCGCTTGGCAGCCCCTCAACCACCGTATGCAGTTCAATGCCAGGAGGCCCGCCAAGCAATGGCGCGGCTTTTCCGCTCTCGACGCCGCAAATTCCGGCGAACCCGCCACTCGGCACGATTCAACCTGATATCACGGAGATTGGCGGCACCAGCATCGATCCGACAATGACCGTGGTGCCCACACCGAACACGTCGGCGTGCGCCGAGAGCACGACGATGAATCTGGCTACCCCCGGGATGATGGCACCGGCGAATGCCACCGGCGCCACGGCAACCCCCGGCGTGTCGTCCCCATCTGGCTGCTGATGCGGGAACGCCGCGATATCCCTTCCGCAAAATGCCAGATCACGCGCGGCCCAAAGAAGTGACGGCCAATGTTCGGGGCGTGCATAACTCCGCCAATTGTTCTTGCGAAATTGTGCAACCCTCTCCGCGTACGCCATTCGGCTTGTGTCGACCCTGAACGGCTAAATTACTATTTAGTTGAAAGCCTCGATAACGGAAAAGATTTGTAGGTAGTCAGTTGGGTACATAGCAGTTCAGACAGCCTGCCCTTTTGGCTGAAAGGCACCCGACCAATGATCAACGAGGTTACTCTTATGCTGCAGAAAACGTCGCTCACGCCTCCCACGACTCTTTCGGAAAAGGCGGTTCACGATATCTCGGGAGTGTTGGTGCCGCTTCTCGCGGACGTGTTCGCGTTGTATCTCAAAACCAAGAACTTCCATTGGCATATGTCCGGCTCGCATTTCCGCGACTATCATCTGATGCTCGATGATCAAGGTGACCAGATTTTCGCGATGACGGATGCCATTGCCGAGCGAGCGCGGAAGATCGGCGGCACGACCCTTCGTTCGATCGGGCAGATCTCGCGTTTTCAGCGCATCGTGGACAACGATGCCGAATGCGTTAGCCCGCTCGACATGATTGCTGAACTCCGGGACGACAATGCGATGCTGACGCAGAACATGCGCAACGTGCATTCGCTATGTGACGAGGCAGGGGATGTGGCCACCGCGAGTCTGCTGGAAAACTGGATCGACGAAACCGAGGAGAGAATTTGGTTCCTCTTCGAGTGCGGTCGGCATGCCTGAGACCGAGGTGTTCATTGTCGTCAGCGAACTTCAGCATAATCAGAAGGTGCAAGCTTTCCATCGAAACTGCCAAGCTGAACCGGCACGGACCTTTTACAGATGAGAACTTCAGCGAGACGATCACAAGCGTCCAACTACACAGCTGAACGAAAGAAAACTCCTGCAACAAGGCCAACACCCGAGAGGGTGGATTGGCACTGGGCGGACCAGCGGCTCGATGAGGAGCTGAAGGACACCTTCCCGGCGAGCGATGCTCTTTCGGTCACACGAAATCCGACCGGCGGGTGATCGCAGAGGCTTCGGGCCTGGCTAAAGCCGACTCGGTCGAAGTTCAAACTGAACGGCAGGGACAGAGGCATACTAACCGCCTCCGAGCGGCTGCGAACCTGCTTCTTCAACACGCAAACATCTAAACAGATCGCATATGCGGCATGCAGAGAGCCGCCTGCTGCCGGACCACATTCGTACTACATCGCGCGTGTTGGAGAACTTTTTTGAATGTCGACTGAAACAATTTCGACGGATGGGCCGGTTGCGATCGATGGTCTGCTAGCCGAACGCCGGAGATGGGCCGCGGCAGCGATTTTCACCGCGCTGGCGATGGCATCACTCGATACGGCGATCGCGAACATCGCCCTTCCGGCTATTGCAGCTGATCTTCACGCCAGCCCATCCGATGTCATCTGGGTGGTGAATGTCTACCAGATTGCCCTGGTTGCGACGCTGTTGCCGCTCGCCGCGCTTGGCGAGATCGTGGGTCACCACCGGATCTATCTCGGAGGCCTCTTGCTGTTCACGCTGGCGTCACTGGCCTGCGCCTGCGCCTGGTCGTTGCCCAGCCTGCTGACGGCGCGTGTGCTGCAGGGTCTGGGCGCCAGTGGCATCTTGAGTGTGAATACGGCACTGGTTCGTTTCGTTTATCCGGGGCACTTGGAGGGCCGCGGTTTCGGGCACAACGCGCTAGTCGTTGCGACTGCCTTTACGCTCGGCCCAACGATCGCCTCCGGCATTCTAGCGATCGGGCCGTGGACCTGGCTGTTTGCCGTCAACATTCCCTTCGGCGTTGTTGCGATTTTGGTCGGTATGAAGACATTGCCGCGTATCCCTCGCGTGACGCGTCCTTTCGATTTTCCTGGCGCGCTGGCGGCTGCGCTCTGTCTTGGTCTTTTCGTCGTGGGGATCGGAGGCATTGCCCACCACGAGCGCCCCGGTCTTGTCTCGATAGAAATTGTCTCCGCCGTGTTGCTTGGCTGGGTTCTGATCCGCAGACAGGCGGATTCTCCGGCGCCCGTTCTGCCAATAGACCTGTTTCGCAGGCCGCTTTTCGCATTGTCCACGGCTACCGCGGTCTGCTCGTTTGCAGTCCAGGGCTTGGCTTTCGTCTCCCTGCCATTCTACTTCGAAGACATTCTTGGCCGGTCGCAGGTCCAGACCGGCTTTTTCATGACCCCCTGGCCTCTTGTGGTGGCCATCATGGCGCCAATCGCCGGACGTCTATCCGACCGCTATCCCGCGGGAATTCTCGGTGGCCTCGGCCTCACATTGCTCGGTCTGGGCATGGCCCTATTGGCGTTGCTTCCGACGAGCCCTCACTTCGCCGACATCGTTTGGCGGATGGCCATCTGCGGATGTGGATTTGGCTTTTTCCAGGCGCCGAACATGAAGGCTTTGATGTCCAGCGCACCGGCCGATCGTGGCGGTAGCGCGAGCGGCATCGTGGCGACCGCACGTCTGACCGGACAGACGATCGGCGCAGCGCTTGCGGCAATCTGTTTTGGCCTCGCCGGCCGTGAAGGAGCGACGCTCGCACTCGTGCTTGGTGCGGTATTCGCCGCGGTGGGATCCGGGATGAGCGTCCTGCGTCTGGTCGCGGCGCCGCAACGTGGCGCCTGATCTTCCAGTTATTTGGCCAACTCTAAAATGCTATTTAATGGTGCTGCTCGTCCAGGAAGCCTATTTTTCTAGTAGGAAATCCCACCGCGCTTGCCGCGGCGCCGGTGGCCAGCAGAGCCGGCAGCGCGCGCCTTTCCATTTGCCCAAATAGGGCGGCGCGGCTCCATCCGGCCCTTAGGATGAAACCTGCGGCGGTTAGAGGTCGTTGACATGGCGTCGGTCTCGGGCGAGCGTGTAATCTCGGAGGCGACAGGCTCTAGCCGTACGGATGTTCTCGCCGCAGTCGGGAATCGATTGATGACAAAAGTGCTGCTGATCGAGGATGATAGCGAGACGGCTGAGGAAATCACGGCCGAGCTGGTCGATCGCGGTTTTGAAGTCGAATGGTCGGCCAACGGCATCGAAGGCCTCGACAAGGCGCGATCATTGCGGCCCGATGCCATGATCGTCGACCGGCTGTTACCTGGAATGGATGGTCTCACCGTCATCGAGGCGCTGCGAAAAGATCAGGTGCGCACCCCGGTGCTTGTGCTGAGCGCCCTTGGCGCCGTCGACGACCGCGTACGCGGATTGCGGATGGGTGGCGACGACTACCTCACCAAACCATTCGCAGTTGTGGAACTCATCGCCAGGGTCGAGGCGTTGCTGCGAAGGCCGGCAGAATCGCGCGAGACGACGTTGCGGGTAGGGTCGCTCGAACTCGATCTGATCGAGCGCACCGCCAAGCGCGGCGATCGCGTGATCGATCTTTTGCCACGAGAGTTTCGCCTGCTTGAATACATGATGCAACGGAGCGATCAGCTGCTGACGCGAGCAATGTTGCTGGAGGAAGTCTGGAATTACAAGTTCATTCCGGCGACCAACCTTGTTGACGTACACATGGGGCGCCTGCGCCACAAGGTGGACGGTCCCGGCGAAGCCCCCATGATCCACAATGTCCGCGGTTCCGGTTTCATTCTTCGCGCGGGACCATAGGGTTCGGATGTCCGGTCCCGATATGCCGCCGTTGACGTCGAGCAGGACATCCGGACAGCGAGATCCGATGCGTCAACCGCAATTCATGCGTTCGACCACCTTTCACTGGGCGCTTGCGGTGGCCGGCGTGCTCGCAGTTTTCGTCATCGTGCTGTTCGGCTTTATCTACTGGAAGACCGACGAGTACC
Organism: Bradyrhizobium sp.; assembly: GCA_049674245.1. Lineage (GTDB taxonomy): Bacteria > Pseudomonadota > Alphaproteobacteria > Rhizobiales > Xanthobacteraceae > Bradyrhizobium. The sequence goes on from JBATYU010000257.1 coordinate 21,683, forward strand.
TGATCGCACGATCCGACACGATGATCGCGAGGCAATTGAACTACATTGCTGGCTTGCCAAGCGGACGCCAGCTGGAAGCGATCGATGAGCATCTGGCGCAGGATTCCCGCGGCGTTCAATATGTCGGATTGTTTGGCCCGGACGGCCACAAGATGGCGGGCAACCTGGAACGGTTTCCGCCTGAATTAAAGATGAACGATTCCGTCCAGAGCGTCTCGGTCGTCCGGATGCTTCCTGCCGGGCCGCAAACCAGCGCGATACAAGCAATCGCCCGGCGCATGGTGGATGGCAACGCGCTGGTGATCGGACGAGAGGTCGACGAAACCAGGGAGATTTCCCATGTCGTCGGGCAGGCGCTGGCGCTGGGCCTGGTGCCGGCGCTTTGCCTGTGCCTGCTGGCCGGCGCGTGGTTGAGCATGCGCGCCCAGAAGCGCGTCGAAGAGGTCAATCAGCGGGTTCAGCGCATCACCGCAGGCGATCTGCGCGAGCGGCTTCCGCACCGCAATGTCGATGAGCCGTTTTCAAAGCTCGCCGTCATTGTCAACGGCATGCTCGATGAAATGGAAGCGATGATCCACGCGCTCGCGGGTGTCGGCAACGACATCGCGCACGACTTGCGCACGCCGCTGACGCGAGCCCGGCTCACCCTCGAGCGTGGCCGCACCAACGCAACCAACCTGGAGCAGCTCCAGACGGTTGTGGACAAGGCAATCGCGAACCTTGATCAGTCGCTGGCGATCATCACGGCGCTGCTGCGCCTGGCCGAAATCGAAAACAGCCGGCGGTCGGCGGCTTTCGGGAGCGTCCCGCTGCACGAGATGCTGGGCGAGGTCTGCGATATCTACGAACCGATCGCTGAAAACAAGAAAATCGACTTGCGGGTCGACGTGCGACACCGGCTGAACGTGCGTGCCGACCGCGATCTCTTGTTTGAGGCGGTTGCGAACCTTGTCGATAACGCCATCAAGTTTACCCCGGAGGGCGGCAAGGTGGAGATCGAACTGCTACGTGGCGACAGTGAAACAATCGTCCGCGTCGCTGATACCGGATCCGGCATCAGCGAGCAGGAGCGCGAGGCGGTGATGCGGCGTTTCTATCGTTCCGACAAGATACGAAACACGCCGGGCGTGGGCCTTGGCCTCAGCCTCGTGGCAGCGATCGTGAAGCTGCACGGCTTCCGGCTCGCGATCCATTCCGGCGCCGGCGGCCGGCTTGAGATCATCTGTCCAGACCTGCAACCAACGTGAAGCAGGAGCAACGCCGCCGCGCCCGCGCATCCCATCTGCTTCCTTCAAGCGAGCGTGATCGGAGAACCCGAAGTCATGCCAGTTTGAGGTAATCGTAAAATAGAATTTAGTGTTGCGCCGGGGCACTCCGTCTTAAAGCGATCGGGCTACGGTGCTACCTTCCGCAGGCGCGCTTAGCGCTGGCTTGCAGGGTTCCAAAGTGAAGACACGGCGCACACTCTTGCCGATCGCAGCGGCGATCTTCGTCTCTACGCTGGGCGCGGATGCGCCGAACGCGGAGGAGACTGGTTCGAAGCTCTCTCCTCAAGCACTCCAGGAAATTGCGCAGCTCGAGACCGAGATCGACCGCATCGAAGCGCAGACAATCGAGCGGTTTGCGGCACCGCCGGACAATCAGATCCAGCGAATCGAATTGCTCGGTAAGGTGATGCTGTACGACAAGAATCTGTCGGTGTACCGCAACGAGGCTTGCGCCTTCTGCCATATGCCGGAGACGGGCTTTACTGGTCCGGTATCGGAGCTGAACCGCACGACCGGCGCCTATCCCGGCTCGGTGCGCACGCGATTTTCCGATCGCAAGCCGCAGTCGCACGCCTATGCACCGCTGTCGCCGGTGTTGCACTACAATCCGGGGCAGGGCGACCTCGTCGGCGGCAATTTCTGGGACATGCGCGCGACCGGACGCCGGCTGGGCAATCCGGCCGCGGAGCAGGCGGAAGGTCCGCCGACCAATCCGGTGGAAATGGGCCTGCCCGATATTGCCTGCGCGGTCTATCGCGCCTCGCAGCGGCCTTATCGGGTCCTGTTCGAGAACGTGTGGGGGCCGCAGAGCTTTGCGATCGCATGGCCAGGCGACGTGGAAGAAATCTGCAATCGGCCCGGGCCGCCGACCATCGGTGAGCCGTTGCCGGTTCATCTGAGTGAGGTTGATCGCGGCCGGGTCGGCACCACCTTCGATCAGATGGCACAGTCTATCGCCGGCTATGAGGCGTCAGCTGAGGTGACGTCGTTCACCTCCAAATTCGACGCGGTACTTGCGAAAAAAGCTCAGTTCACGGCGCAGGAGCAGCAGGGATACGACCTGTTCCGCGGCAGGGCGCGATGCAACGAGTGTCACCGCGACGGCGGACCCGGTGAGGACCCGCTGTTCACCGACTTCACCGCCAGCAATATCGGCACTCCGGCCAACGCGAGGCTTCCTTACTACGAGGAAAACCGGCCCGACGCATTGGGTTATACCGCCAATCCGCAAGGGACGTCGTTCGTCGATGGCGGTGTCGGCACTTTTCTCAAGCAAGGACATCTGCTGAGCCAGCCCTCCGCAGTGGACCAACGATGGCTCAAGCTGGCGCCAGACACCCAGGCGCGAATGCAGGTGCCGACACTGCGCAATGTTGACAAGCGGCCGTATCCAGCCTTCGTGAAGGCCTACGGGCATAATGGATACTTCACGAGCCTAAAAAAGATCACGCATTTCTACAACACCCGCGATGTTCTGCCGAGATGCAAGCACGGTGACGCCGGTGAGGGAACGACATGCTGGCCTGCGCCGGAGTCGACCGACAACATGAACACGAGCAAAGTCGGGAATCTCGGCCTGTCTGATGCGGAAGAGGATGCGCTCGTCGCCTTCATGCAGACGCTGACGGACGGCTTTATGCCTCGCGATCAGCAATAAGCCGGTGACGGCGTGGGCCGTTGTCGGCCTGAAGATCGCAGGCGAGCTTGCAAATGTTATGAAGGTTGATCCGGCAGAATTTTCCAAGCCCACGCGCCGCGCTCGGCATCTTCGTTCTTTGGCTTGACGGCCTGACGGGGAGCAGCCCTGTCATCGGTACATCACTCTGACCGTGATTGGCGCAGAATCCCGAATGGATTTTGCGATGACTCCAGCGCAGGAACCGCCTTGGTCTCGAGGGCATAAGCCGAGGCGAATAAAACCGCAGCTACGAGCCCCATCGTGATGTGCGCGCTAGTAATCTTTTTGAGAACAGCGATGCTTCTTTTGCTCTTGCAGCGCAGGATCTGCGCAAGATGGTGCATAACGCTCTTTGTCATGGCGCGGTACTCCGTAGATCGGCCGGGCCGCGGCAACCATGCGTTTGAGGCTCGCTGACGCGACCCTTACCGCAGCCACCAAAGAAAGCGCTTGCAGATAGGTTGGGCCACGCGACGGTCGGCTGCGGAAGCGGATCATCGTCCGTCACGACATACGGAAAGGCCGGTTTGATCTGAAAGGACCCGATGGCTTGGCAAGCTGACCAAGTGGGGGCTGTGAGAGCCATTACCAACATCAGGAAGCGGATGTGGCAAAGCACCGAGGTCAACATTCTGGTCTCCACAGATAATTCAAGACGCAACCGTTAAGCGCGGGCGCAACGGAGAACGATTAAATTGGGGTTTAAGGAGATCAAATCGAATTGACGCGGGATGATCCGCGGCAACGGCGCGTACGCATGAAATTGCAATGGCCTAAGCAACGGCGCGGCGAGCTAGCCGCCGGCCGCTACCGTTCGGGCACGCTGCTCGGCGGGCTGATAGTCGCTTCCAAGCGGGAGATCGAGCTCCCGCCATACCGCGACCAACGCGTCTGCCAACTGTCCGATCAGCCGAAGGTCGTGCGCCGGGGTAGGGGTAATCCGCAATCGCTCGGTGCCTCTGGCAACCGTGGGATAGTTGATGGGCTGGATGTAGATCCCGTGCTCCTCAAGCAGGAGATCGCTCGCCTGCTTGCACAGATCGGGATCGCCGACCATGACCGGAACAATGTGCGTTTCCGTCGCCAGCACCGGCAGGCCGGCTTGCCGCAAAGCCGCTTTCGTCGCTGCCACGGCGGCGCGCTGGCCCGCACGCTCCGCACCCGATGTCTTGAGATGAGCGATCGAGGCTGTCGTGGCCGCCGCTACCGCGGGCGGCAAGGCGGTGGTGAAGATAAATCCGGGCGCGTGGGATCGAACGGCATCCACGACAGCGCTGCTGCCTGCGATGTAGCCGCCAAGCGTGCCAAAAGCCTTGGCAAGCGTTCCCTCGATGACGTCGATGCGCGCCATCACCCCGTCCCGCTCGGCGATGCCGGCGCCGCGCGACCCGTACATGCCGACGGCATGCACCTCGTCGAGATAGGTCATTGCGCCATAGCGCTCCGCAAGGTCGCAGATCGCCTCGAGTGGCGCGACATCGCCGTCCATCGAATAGACGCTCTCGAAGACGATCAGTTTTGGGCGGCTGGGCGCCGCGCGCGACAGCAGTTGCTCCAGGTGTTCAACATCATTGTGGCGCCAGATCTGCTTGGCACAGGAGGAGGCGCGCACGCCTTCGATCATCGAATTGTGGTTGAGCGCGTCTGACAGGATCAGGCAGTCCGGAAGCAGCCTCGCGATCGTCGCGATTCCCGTATGGTTGGACACATAGCCCGACGTGAAAACGAGCGCGGCTTCCTTCGCATGAAGGTCCGCTAGCTCGGCCTCGAGATCCACCAGCGCGCGATTCGTACCCGAGATGTTGCGCGTTCCGCCCGCGCCCGCACCCATCGCGCGCGCGGCGGCGCACATCGCTTCGATCACCTTCGGGTGCTGGCCCATACCGAGATAGTCGTTGGAGCACCATACGACGACGTCCCGCTTGCCGTTCGGGCTATTCCAAAGCGCATGGGGGAACTGTCCCGCTTTGCGCTCCAGGTCGGCGAAGACGCGATAGCGCCGCTCACGTTTCAGCGCGGCAATGGCAGATTGAAAACTCCCGACATAGTCGAACATTTCTTGCAAATCCCTTGATTGAGCCGTCTGCGACACCACGCTATCCCGGGCCGGTCGCCGCCGATCGGCCGCCAACACGGGGCAGCCTATCGGCGAGAAGGCCAAGGGCTATATCAATCGACCAGCTCCGGCTGTTTCAGCCCGAGTGCCTTCGCGACCCCAGCTCCGTACGCCGGATCCGCGCGCGTGCAATTGTCGACATACCGCTGCTTGATGTGCGCCTTCGCATCGCCCATCGCCCGCGCCGTGTTCTCGAACAGCACCTTTTGCTGTTGCGGCGTCATCTTCCGGAACAGGTTGCCGGGCTGCTCCCAATGATCGTCTTCAACACGGTGGTCCCAGTGCGCTGCGTCCCCTTCGATTGCGAACGGCGGCTCGGCAAAATCTGGCTGGTTGTCCCAGAGCCCCGCGCTGTTGGGATTGTAGGTGAGCGTTCTGCCCAGATTGCCGTCGGTCCGCATCTTGCCGTCGCGGTGATAGCTGGTGAACGGGCATTGCGGCGCGTTGACGGGGATGTGGTTGAAGTTGACGCCGAGGCGGTAGCGTTGGGTGTCGCCGTAGGAGAAGAGGCGCGCCTGCAGCATTTTATCCGGCGAGAAGCCGATGCCAGGCACGATATTGGCCGGGGAGAAGGCGGCCTGCTCGGTCTCGGCAAAGAAATTCTCGGGATTGCGGTTGAGCTCCATCTCCCCCACCTCGATCAAGGGGTAGTCGCCCTTCGGCCAGACCTTGGTGAGATCGAAGGGGTTGTGCCGGTGGCCCCGGGCCTGGGCATCGGTCATGACCTGGATGAACAGGGTCCATCGCGGATGGTTGCCGCTTTCGATGCTCTCGAAGAG
>JBATYU010000258.1:0-1709 GCA_049674245.1 Bradyrhizobium sp.
AGATCGAGGTGCGTGGACATCGGATCCGGCCGGGACAACCATGTCCGTTCAGCGTCGCGCACCAGTGCTCGATCTACAGTGAACGTCCGCAGCATCCATGCCGCGAATTCATCTGCGGATGGCTGATTGCCTCAAGTCCGCTGCCGGAATGGATGCGTCCCGACAAATCCGACATGATCCTGTTGGCGGCCAATTTCATGTGGCGCGGCTCGCCGGTCGACGTCGCCGTCGCCGCCGGCGCCCGGCCCAAGCAAAAGGCGCTGGACTGGCTGATGAAGTTCGCTTCAGAGAAAAAGCGCCTCCTGATCTATCAGATCGGCGAGGACTGGTTTGCTTTCGGGCCTCCGGCGTTCCAGGCGGAAATGGCCGCGCGCATCGGGCGTGGCGAAACGCCGTGGGCGGATTGACCGGTCGACTTCTTCGCAACAGCGAAATCAGCTGCCGCGGGGCCTACAATTAAAAATTGTACTTGCTCCACGCGGCTCACTGGGTCCTTCGCCCCATAGTGGGCTGTATGCCAGCAAATTCGCGGCTAAGTGCAGGCGCAACCTTCAGGTGTGCCAATATAGCGCAGGGCTGCGACAAATTGCTGCAGTGCAGAAGTATCTATGTACCATTTTTGCGACAGGTTACGAATATTTCATTAAGGCCCTTCCCAGCCCTTCCGATTGGCATCTGGTATACACTACGCTCCCTTCGCTCGAAAGTTGAATCAGCCTTCGGACGGGGGGAGACATCATGAGAAATAGACTTCTTTCGGGGACGGCCTGTGCCGCCCTCTGCCTGTTCTCATTTAGCGGGGCGGCGCGATCGGCAACACTCGACGACGGAATGGCGCGTCTCGATAGAATCGAAAAAGAAACTGCCGAACTGCGAGCGAAAGTCCGAAGCCTGTCGGCGGCAAGGCCAGTGGTCGCCGCGCCGGCGGCTGTACCTACCGATCCAAGCAAATTCAAGGGCAACCCGGTTCTTCACGCGGCTGTTGCGACCTCGCCGGCTCCGCCGCCTGGCCCGACCATCGGCGGCATTCCGGTCAAGGCTGGTCCGTTGGGACCGTTGATCGATAACACTTTCGTCACGTTGTACGGGTCGATCGACGTCTCCGGGGACATCTTCAATCCATCGGTTTTCGATCAGGGAACGAAGCTCGGGATCGCCAGCAACATTTCGAGTTTCGGTGTTCGCGTCAGGCATAACCTTGCGCCGTACGGCTGGGACGGCATGGCGGTGGTGGCGCAATTGGAATCACAAGTCGATTTCGCGTCATTCCCGACCGAGCGTGCCGCCTTTGGCACGCGCGACAGCTACTTAGGGTTGGAAGGGCCGTGGGGCGCCATCAAGGCCGGCAAGAGTGATACTCCCTACAAGAAAGCCACAAACGCCTGGGATCCGTTCTCCCGAACCGTCGCCGATTACAATTCGATCATGGGGAACACGGGCGGCGACAACCGGGCCGAGTTCGATTGGCGTATGCCTCACGCGGTCTGGTATGAATCGCCGATCTTCTATGGCTTCCAGTTCAGCGCGCTGTTCTCGCCGGGCCAGAACTTCGCCCAGGACAACAGCGATTTTGCCTACGGCGACTATTTTCAATGTACCGGCTCTTCGGCGCGCGCAAGCGGCAGCAACTTCCCCAACAGCAGCGGCGCCGTTCCCGGAAATATCGGCGGCAATGGTTGCACCGACGGATCCTACGGCAATGCCTATAG
>JBATYU010000259.1:0-14094 GCA_049674245.1 Bradyrhizobium sp.
CCCGGATACTATGCCGGCAGCACTTACGTTTCCGGTGAAGTTCTCGAAGCTGCGTTGAAATCCATCAAGGCGAATGTCGAAGACAAGAAGGCGCTGATGGCGGCGATCCGCAGCAGCAACGCCGACACCGTGCGCGGCGTCATCAAATTCGACGAATTCGGCAATGCGATCGGCAACGTCTATATCCGCAAAGTCACCAAGAACGACGGCAGGCTGGTCAACTCCGTCATCAAGACTTACCCCGACGTCACTCAGTTCTGGACCTACGACAAGGTGGCGTTCCTGAAGAACCCGGTCTATTCGCGCGACTATCCGCCGGCGAAGAACCTGGAGCAGTAACTCCACCCCCGGTGCGAGGCGCCGGTCTCAAAGACATTGGAATAAGATCGGCCAACGATGCAGTTTTGGATCATCCAGGGTCTCAACAGCCTGTCGCTTGGCGGGCTGTTGTTCCTGCTTTCGTCGGGATTCTCTCTAATTTTCGGTTTGATGCGGCTGGCGAATCTGACGCACGGCGCATTCTTCATGTTGGGAACCTATTTCGCGGCAACCGCGATGCGCGCGTACGACGGCCTGAATATCTGGGTGACGGCGCTCGGCGCGGGAATCGCGGTAGCAGCGATCGGCGGCCTTTTCGAACGGCTGGTGCTGACTCGGCTGAAGACCAATCAGCTTGGTCAGGTGCTGGTGACGCTCGGGATGTCCTTCATCATTTCCGACGCTTGCCTGATGCTGTGGGGCGGCGACTCGATTCCGGTGCCGACGCCGCAAAACCTACAATCGCCGACGCGGGTCTTTGGCTTCGTGTTTCCGACCTATCGGCTGGTGCTGGTCGGATGCGCCATCGCTGCCGCGATTTTGTTGTATGTCCTGATCGAGCGGACACGTCTCGGAGCGATGATCCGCGCTGGCGTCGACGATCGTCAGATGGCGCGCGCGGTAGGCATCCCCGTCTCCAACTTGTTTACGCTGGTGTTTTGCCTCGGTGCCGGAATCGCCGGGGCCGGCGGCGTACTGGGCGGGCCGATCCTATCGGCCTATCCTGGGCTTGATGCCGACATGCTGCCGCTCGCGCTAATCGTCGTCATCCTAGGAGGAATCGGCAGCCTACTGGGTGCTTTTGTCGGCAGCTTCATCATCGGGATCATCTACACATTCGGCACGGCGCTGTTTCCGGAACTGGCTTATATTATCCTGTTTCTGCCGATGATCTTTGTCATAGCGTTTCGGCCACAGGGCCTGTTCGGGCGTGTCGGCGCATGAAGTGGATCGGCGCCGCCCTGCTAGCCGGATCTCTGCTCCTGCCGCCCATCTTCGCGGGCGATTTCTATGTCAACCTCGCGAGCCAAATCCTCATTGCGGCGATCTTCGCGCTCAGTCTGAACCTGCTGGTGGGTTTTGGCGGGATGACGTCCCTTGGGCACGCGTCCTATCTCGGGGTTGCCGCCTACATCTCCGCCCTGCTGACGAGCCGCTATGGTTTCGGACACGGCGCGGCCGCCTTCCTCTCGATCGCCGGTACAACCGCGATGGCGGCGTTCTTCGGCGTTATCGCGCTTCGGGCTAGCGGGCTCGGCTTCCTCATGATCACGCTGGCTTTGTCGCAGGTGCTATGGGGCCTCGCCTATCGCATCTCTAACGTGACCAATGGCGACAACGGCATCGCCGGGTTGACCCGGCCGGCGCCGTTCGGAATCTCGCTCGATAGCCCGATTTCATTCTACTGGTTCGCGCTAATCGTGGCGACGTTCGCGCTTGCGATGATGACGATCTTTGTCTCATCCGCGTTCGGATCGTCGTTGAAGGGAGTGCGCGATCAGCCACGCCGCATGGCAGCACTTGGTTTCAATCCCTGGTTGATCCGATGGTTCACCTTTGTCTATGCGGGCTTCTGGGGCGGCGTATCCGGGTTACTCTACGTCTATTATCACAAATATATCCACCCGACTTCGCTCTCGACTACGAGTTCGGCCGAAGCCTTGCTCGGCGTCATCGCCGGCGGTTCCGGAACGCTCGGTGGCCCCGCCGTCGGTGCGGCATTGGTGCTGCTCCTGAAAAACTACGTGTCCGCCTATCTCGAGCGATGGAACATGCTGCTAGGGCTAGTTTTCCTGTTTATCGTGTTGGTGATGCCGACCGGCATTGTTCCCGGCGTGAGCAGTCTCACGGCCCGATTGCGCGGGGGACCGCGATGACTGCGTCGACATCCAGCTACGCGCTCGAGGTCGTCAACCTCAAGAAAGCGTTCGGCGGCCTCACGGTCACGCAAAACGTCTCGCTCTCGATCCGGCCGGGCGAACGCCGGCTGATCATTGGCCCGAACGGCGCCGGCAAGACCACGCTGTTCAATCAGATCAGCGGCGACCTGCGACCAAATTCCGGGGCTATCCGGCTATTCGGATCCGACATTACCCACTTGCCGCCCCACAGGCGCGCGCATTTCGGATTGTCGCGCACCTATCAGATCATTACCTTGTTTTCGGGCGACACGCTCGAGCATAACATCACGCTTGGCCTGCTGGGCTTGCGGCCCGCACGCTGGCAGATGTGGCGGCCGTTGTCATTCTACCGCGACATCGCCGCCGAGGCTCGCCGCACGCTTGATGCGGTCGGCCTCTTGCAGCTAGCCGCACATCCGATTTCCGATATTGCCTATGGCGAACGGCGGCGCGTCGAGCTCGCCATGGCACTCGTACAGAAGCCGCGCGTCCTCTTGCTGGATGAGCCGTTGGCGGGTTTGTCAAATACCGAGCGATCCACGGTAAAATCCCTGATCGCATCGATCCCGCGCGAGACCACAGTGATCATGATCGAGCATGATATGGATACTGCGCTGGATCTTGCGGAAACGGTGACGTTGCTGAACTATGGCCGTGTGATCGTCGATGGCGAGCGCGACGCCGTGATTGCAGACGAACGAACGCGCGAGGTGTATCTTGGCACCTGACGCGCTTCGTCTCACCGATGTGCATACATTCTACGGCGACAGCCACATCTTGCATGGCGTGGGCTTTTCCCTGCAGCCGGGTGGCGTGCTGGCGTTGTTGGGACGCAATGGTGCGGGGAAAACCACCTGCATCTCGACAATCATCGGCTTCCTCAAACCAGGGGACGGTGAGATCCGGCTGTTTGGCGAACCAATTGAAGGTCTGAGCCCCGAGCACATTTCACAGCTCGGGATCGGTCTCGTCCCCCAAGGACGCCGTGTCTTCCCCTCACTCACGGTTCGGGAAAATCTCGTGGTGGCACGGCAACGGCGCGCCGCGACCATCAATCCATGGACCGTCGATCGAATCTACGACCTGTTTCCGCGGCTGTCCGAACGGCACGCACAATTTGCCGGCACGCTCTCCGGCGGCGAACAACAGATGCTAGCGATCGGACGCGCATTGATGGGTAATCCGCGGGTCCTGCTGCTTGATGAGCCGTCCGAAGGACTCGCGCCGCTGATCGTCGCAGAGGTCGGCCGCACCATCAAGCGCCTGAAAGAGGACGGACAATCCATCGTTCTCGTCGAGCAAAACCAGAAGCTGGCGTTCGATATCGCGGATAGCGCGGTCGTTCTCAATACCGGACGCTGCGTCTTCGTTGGTGAAGCAAGCGAGCTATTACGCAGCGAAGACCTGGTGACGCAACATCTCGGCGTCTTTCATGCCCAATAAGCGAAACAACCGACTCTTGAACCGAGGTTTAAGAAAATGAAAATTGGCGTATGTGGAACTGGACGAATGGGATCTTCAATCGCGCAGCGGCTGATATCGGTTGGCCATGAAGTCGGTGTCTGGAACCGCAGCTCGGCCAAGACGAAGCCACTGACTGATGCGGGTGCAAAGTTGTTCACCTCCCCTGCGGAACTCGTCGACGGCTGTGAAGCCGTGATCGTCATGCTGCTGAATGACGCAGCAATAGAGGCGGTCTACCGCGGGCCGAACGGGATTTTGGACTCCAAGCTCACCGGCAAATTCGTGATCGACATGAGCACCGTGCGCCCGGATACAATGCAGAGCGTCGGCGCCGCGGTGGCGCAACAGGGCGCTGCGTTTGTCGAATGTCCGGTAGGTGGAAGCACGGGCCCTGCGAAGGAAGGCAAGCTGTTCGGTCTTGTCGGGGGCGAGAACAGAAATGTTGAGCGGGCGATGCCGGTGTTGCAGCAATTATGCCGCCGCATTGAACATGTCGGGGGGCTTGGCGCGGGCGCCACAATCAAGCTCGCAGTCAATCTGCCCTTGCTGGTTTACTGGCAGGCACTCGGCGAAGCCTTGACGATCTGCAGGCCGCTCAATCTTCCTGCTGAGCGATTGATCGATATCCTATCGGATACGGCGGGCACACCGACAGCCATGAAAGGACGCGGCGCTACCATCGCCAGGGTATTGGGCGGACGGCCACCTGGGGAAACCGCTTTTGGCCTCGGTGCCGCGAAAAAGGACCTGGCGGCCGCGGTTCAATTTGCAAACTCCATCCATGCGCAACTTCCTGTCGCAGCCAGCGCTCTGGCCTGCTTTGAGGAAGCCGAAGCCGCAGGCCTCGGCGACGCCGACGCCACAACCGTCTCGACCCGCTGGCCGCAACGCCCGCCAAGATGATAAGCCACCAGTACGTCCCAAGGAATTTGCTCAACAATAGGGTACCATCGATGATCGACAGCAAGAATCGCTATGGCCTTACCGCCGCACGTATTCATGACGCCGACGGCCGCGCGCGGCGTCCGTCTTCACCGACGATCGATATTCACGCTCATATCGTCGTGCCCGAGGCAGCGACGCACGCGCAGCCGCACGTCGATGTGAGTCGTATTCCGCTGGCGTATTTTGCCGACGCCACAAGCAAGGAAATCAATGCGCAACAGGAGCGCGACATTCGCGAGGTCATGACGACGATCGATCGCCGGCTAACCCATCTCGACCGGATGGGCATCGACATCCAGGTCGTGGCCCCGGCGCCGGGCCAGTGTTATTATAGCGTCGATTCTAAAATCGCCGAAACTGCCCATCGCCTCGCCAACGACGGCGTGGCGGAATACTGCGCACGCAAGCCGGACCGGTTCGTTGGACTGGGTGTGGTCACGTTACAAGAGCCGGAAGTTGCGATCGGCGAGCTCGACTACGTCGTGAATCATTTGAAATTGAAGGGCGTCGAGATCCTGACCAACGTGGTCGGCCAGGAATTGTCCGATCCGAAATTCCGGCCATTCTTCGCCAAGGCCGAACAGCTAGGGGCATTCATCATGATGCATCCGAATGGCTTCACTCATGGCGAGCGCCTGACGCATTACTATCTCAACAATGTCCTCGGAAACCCGCTGGACACTACGCTTGCGCTTCACAATCTGATCTTTTCCGGAACGCTGGCGCGCTTTCCCGAGCTCAAATTGATGGCCGTCCATGGCGGCGGCTATCTGCCCGGTTATTCCGGCCGGATCGATCACGCCTGGGGCGCGCGGCGGGATTCTCATGCTGATCTACCGTTGCCGCCAACGACCTACCTGCGGCAGGTCTATCTTGACACCGTGGTCTTCACCTATCACCAGCTCGCATATCTGATCGACGTCTTCGGTCCCGACCGCATCGTGATGGGCACCGACTATCCATTCGACATGGCAGAATATAATCCGATCGGGCACATCGCTGGCGTCAATGGGATGGACAGCGCCACTTTGGCTCAAATCGCCGGCGGAAATGCCGCAAGGATACTCGGGCTTCATCTCTGACGCTCAAGGCAAGCTTACCGTTTACTGGCCACCTTGTATCCGGGCTGCTCGAACGGATGCGAGGTCGCAAATGCCGGAATCGCAAAGCAACGCTCGGCTAGGCGCGCTACCACGGGATAAGAGTTCAAATCGAGCTTGACATATTGCGCGGTAACGACGTGACCCGCGATGCAGATGTCCGCAAGGCCGGGCTCGGCGCCAAGCGCAAACGGCGCCGGGGCGCGGTGCGTCAAGAGCCGTTCATAGGTCGCAAGTCCCTCCGCCGTCCAGTGCTTGCCCCATGCTTCGATCGCATGAGCATCGGCGCCAAACGTCTTGGCAAGATGATTGCGAACGCGTGGCGTTACGAGCGGATGGCCGTCTGCAATCGTCATCAGTGCCAGCGAGCGCGCGTAAGCACGTTCCTTCGCATCCAGCGGTATCAGTCGCGGGCTCGGGTGGGTCTCATCGAGGTATTCGATGATCGCCAGTGACTGGAACACGGAATGGCCGTCGTGAATAAACGTCGGCACGACCCGCTCGGCATTGACGGCCGCATACCCCGACTCGAACTGTTCGCCCGAGAGAATGTCGATCGGGATTTCTTCGAACGGAAGGTCCTTTAGTTTTAGTGCAACGCGCACGCGGAATGAGGCGATCGACCGCCAGAAACCGTACATTTGTATGCTCATGGATGGATCCCGTTTGACGTAATTGAGTAACTGAGTCTACTCCACCATATGGTTCTGCTGCCAGCGCAACAGATAGGCCTGCAGCCTCCAGATTACGGCGATTTTTCATGCCGGATACGATGCATCGGTGTGGGTCAGCCGATGTTTCCGGTCTTCCCGAATGCGCCGGCTTCGGCAAGCGCCGCAAGGCGGCCGTCGTCATAGCCAAGTGTCTTGCGCAGAACGTCCTTGGTGTGTTCGCCGAGTAATGGTGCCGCTACGGGGTAAATTGCCGGGGTCACGCTCATAGTGAGCGGTGTTTCGATGTTCGGGACCGAACCTGCGGTGGGGTGTGGAATCTGGCTCAGCCGATGGCGTTCGCGCGCTTCGGGTGCATTAAACCCCTGCTCCACGGTGCGAAGATAGCCAACGGGTATGTTGGCCTTCTTCATCTTGGCCACCCAGTTCTCGAGCCGGTCGTTTGCAAAGACGCCCGCAATGATGGAGCGCAGCTTCTCCTTGTTGGCCGTTCGTCCCTTGCGGTTCGCGAACTGAGGATCGGTGACCAGGTCGGGCCGCTCAAGCACTTCAGTCACCAGGCGGCGATATAGCCGGTCATTGGCGCACGCCATGTAGAGCGGTCCATCGGACGCATCATAGACGCCGACGGTGGGAGATCCATTTGGCGAGTTTCCAAAGCGGCCCGGATTGGCGCCGCTGATCAGATAGGCCATGCCGTAAAAGCCGGTCATCGACATCGCGATATCAAACAACGCGACCTCGACGTGTTGGCCGCGGCCGAGCCGGTCGCGAGCGAACAGCGCGAGCAAAATAGCGTTGCAGGCGGACATTCCCGTCGCCAAATCGACGATCGGTGGTCCCGTCCGCACCGCCGGTCCGTCGGGAAAGCCGTTGAGCGACATGAAGCCGCTTTCAGCCTGCGTGATCGGATCAAAGCCCGGACGTGTCGCAAACGGCCCCTTGCGTCCATAGGCCGAGATCGAGCAATAAACTAGGCGCGAATTGGTTGGCGCGACCGACTCATAATCGAGACCGAACTTCTTCATCACCCCGCTCGAAAAATTCTCCACCACGACATCGGCCTTCGCAATGAGTTCGCGGGCAACCTCACGTGCCGCCGGTACAGCAAGATCAAGCGCAATTCCGCGTTTGTTGCGATTAAGGCTTAGATATGCGGCGCTCTCGCCGCCGATTTCCGCATGTTCGTAAGCGCGAGTATCATCGCCGCCATCCGGGTTTTCAATCTTGATAACTTCCGCGCCAAAATCCGCGAGCGTTTGGGTACAAGCGGGCCCCGCAACAACGCGGGTGAAGTCCACGACAACCAGACCGTCGAGGGCGCTAGGCACACCCTTTGGTCGCGGCATGCGCACCGGTAGCGGCGGTCTGGTTGTCATGATCGGGAGTTTCCTTCCGGTATTGTTCTGTCATCATCAGCGGGGCCTGCGAGCTGATTTTAGGGTCTATTTCAACTGCTCTACAAGTACTGCCGGCGTGCAGCTTTGCAGGGCACCTCTGAAAAACAGAGATCCAGGCCGTCACGCAATACCGAATTGCTGAGCCTGGCAGAAGGTACGAGCCCGACAAGCTCATGGGGTACTATGATGCGAATGATGCAGTTACAGACGATGGTCGACTGCACGATAGCATGGGCATTGCCACTGCCCGCATTGTTGATCGTGATGCCGGTCGTGGTGCTGTTGGTACCACAGACTTCAGGTTGCCCGGCAGTTATACTCCGTGAAAAAGCAAGGAGCTGAAGATGGCGATCTCGACATGCGTGAGATGCGCAGGGCATAGTTTCGAGCTTGTGCTGTTCACGCCGATCGGCGACAGCCGGAAGCTCACGATGGTTCAATGTTCAAGTTGCGGTACACCGATTGGCGCACTTGATCCCGTCACCACACCTCAGATCGAGGCGCTGAAAAACCAGGTCGCCGCAATCGACGAGAGGCTGAACCGGATTGCGAAGGCGCTGCAGGAGTGACCGGAGGTGGGTCAGCGAGGCGACGAAGAATAAGGTCAAGTCAATAGTGATAGCGGCATTGAACGATATCGAGTTGCTGATTGTCGTCTTTGCCTGAAACGCGATAAACCAAACGGTGTTCACCTGATATGCGACGAGACCACCAGCCCTGCAATGTATGTTTAAGGGGCTCTGGTTTCCCGAGCCCCTTAAACGGATCGCGCTTGATGTCTTTGATCAGGTCGTTGATCGAGTTGAGGATCTTTTCGTCTGTCTGCTGCCAATAGAGATAATCCCGCCAGGAGTCCTCGGTCCAGGCGGTTTTCATGCCGGGGCTGAACCGGTTTTCGCTGGTTCGACCAGTTCACGCTCTGTGAGTTTACCCTGCTCCGCATCATTGATGGAACGCAACAGGCGAGCAGCGTTGGCTGGGCTCTTCAGGAGGTGAACGGTCTCCATCAGGCCTTCGTAGTCTTCCTCCGACATGAGGACGACGCTGCGAGCATTCTGACGAGTTACAATCAGAGGCGCACGGTCGTCGCACACTTCGTCCATGTAAGACGCCAGATTGTTGCGTAATTGACTATAAGAAACGTGTGCCATTGGAACTCTCCATGCCGTACATATATTTGTACATTGTACAGATATTTGTCAAGTGAGAGCAATTTTTGCCGTATCATAATACCTTAAAATGAAGATTTGGTTGAACTTTCACACCCACCCCGCTCTTTATATTGGATCAGCCGGTTGAAACTTCCCGCCCGCCGCCTCGTCGATCCAGGCGAAGCGGAATCCCTCCAGCGACTTGATCGATTCCGAGGTGTGGTCCCATATCCCTCAACAACGGACATGTGACGACTGCTTCGGCATGTCCGTTTCGTGCCAACCGGAAGTCCTATTTCTTGAAATACTCGCATCCAAGCTATTGCGTCTGCTTCAGAATGTTGTCGACACGCCCCTGAAGATTGGCGGGTGGTTTTTCCCCGTTCGCCAATCGGCTGCGAATGACACTTACCCCGCGCGTCGCCTCGGGGGTTATGGCCCAGCCCCTGTTCTACTTCGACGAGCGAAACGATGATCGGCCAATTGTCCGGGAGTATGGTTGCCGCCTTCTGGAGAAGCTGGCTGGCGGAGTGCATTTCCTTTCGCCGGCGCAGATCTTCGGCATAATCTAATAGTACCCCAGGATTGTTCGGAGTCGGCATCATGCCCGTCTGCAGTACTTCGGTTGCGCCCTCCGTGTCGCCTGTCGCACGAAGCACTGTTGCGAGCCGCCGGTATGCGGCGGCGTTTTTCGGAAACAATTCGATGCTCTTTCGATAGGATACGATGGCCTCGGCGTTCTTCCCGCTCGCTTGATAGATTTGGCCGAGGACAAAATGTGTGCTTTGTTCGTTGGGGTAACGCTCGACGTTCCCCAATTGAACGGAAAGCGCGTCATCAAACCTCTTGCCGAGCATCAGCGCAATCGCCTTCGAGTTGTCAGCGGGAAACATGACGCCGCCAAAAGATCTGACCCGCTCCGAAGCGGCAAGCGCGTCATCGATGTGGCCGTCGACGGCAAACATGTACGACTTCAGGTTCCAGGCAAATTTTTGCGAGGTCAGGCTCGGGCTTACCAGCGCTACCGAGAGCAGGCGTTTTGCCGTCTCGACATCGCCATACTCCCGCCAATAGACGCCCGCAGCTATTTCCGGGTCGAGGCGTTCGAGCAGGTTCATGCCGCCTTTGGCGAAGAGCGCTTCAGGGCCTCCCGACGACTCCACATCGATAAGCGTTTCTCGTCCCGGCGAGCGCCTGAGGCGAAGCCGGGCAACTTCCTTGTCATCCTGCTTTCGCAGGGTGATTTCGCCCGAGAGCTGAATGATATCCTTGCCGAAGAATCGCCTTATCAGCGTTTGCACCGATCGAGCATCGATCAGTCCAGATCGAACCTGGGTGGCAGCGACATCGCCGAGAAAGCTGGTGTCTCCGACGTCCGTCTTCGGCTTGCCTCCCACCGAAATGCTGTTGATGTTGGCGATCTCGTCGAGAAGGCGTTGGGTCGCGGCTTCGCTCGAATATCCATTTTTCTCGCAGGATTCAGGCACGCTGATTGGATCCATCCGGATCGGCGAATTCAACGTCGCCTGCAGGACGATCACAAAGCCAATCACGGTCGGCAGGACAGCCGCCATGATCACAATCGTCGTTTTAGCCACCCCATAGAGTTCCGAGGTCGTCCGGCTCGATACATGGGAGTGAATACGCCGGGGAACCGCAAAAATGACGGATGCTATTTTAACGCGTGGCGAGACGCGTTTGGCGAATTGAGCGCTATCGCTCATGTCCTGCATATCAATGCGTCCTGGCGTTGCGCGAGGGACGATAAGCATTTTACGTCATGAAATCCGCTAAGGTCCGAGGGATCTTTTTCTAGCCTTCTTCGCGACCGCCTGTTTCTGCTCAATCAGCCTTCCGTGACCGACGCGGCGTTCAGTTGATCGACGACAGCAACGCGCTGGCCACATATTTCTGCCCTGCGGCGTTCAAGTGAATTCCGTCCGCAACAACCATTCCCTTGCTTCGCGCGGCCATATAGAGCGGCATCGCGTTAATCACGCGAATCTTGCGTGCTTTCAATCGCGACATGATTTGACCCACGCCTGCCCTTGCGTCGGCGACGCTACCGCCGCGGCGAACGTCGTTACCACCGATCATGAGGATGACGACACGCGTGCCCTCGGGCACGGCGCTGTCGAGCCGGCTCAGCACACCTGCGGTCGTGTCTCCGGAGACGCCTTGATTGCTGACCGAATACTGCTTGCCCTTGGCGTGGAGCATCGCCTGCAATTGCTCCGGAAAAGCCTCACCGGAGTTGACGCCACGGCCCTGAACCACGCTTGCGCCGAGTGCAACGATCTGTGCATGAGAAGGGGCAGCACAGGCAAATTGTGTGATAAGAAAAACAAAAGCGAATGAAATTGACCCCCGATTGACGATAAAAGACTTCATGTTCGTCCTCACTTTAAAATTACGATACTATACAAATACTCAATCATAGTTTGCATAGTTTGCATGGGGCAGCAAGCGATTGTCCGCTTGGCAGGTTGCGGTATGTTGTGCTTTGCACAAATCGATAGCGAATTTCTCTCAGCTGACGAGGTCGTTACGCATGTGCCCGTTTGGCAGCAGACGTCCGGTCCGGGTCGATGCTGTCGAAAAAAGCCGCGCCATAGTTTAGTTGGCTTTGCTATTGGGGGGCGATTTCGGCCTATTCCTGGTCGGGCGTTGCCTGATCGGCGAACACCAGAACCGACCTGCCGAGCGTCTTACGCAATCGACGCACTTAGTGCTCGAGGAGGGTTCGACGGTCTTACCTTGTCCCCTTGCACCACAAGGCCGAACCCGCTTTGAACTTGTGCTATTCACGCAGCCCGGATGTTGGCGAGGAACGCGTGAATTTCATCACGCAGAACGTCGGCCTCGTGGCGAAGAGCACCGGATGCACCGAGCACTTTGTTGGCGGCTGCTCCGGCCGCTGCCGATGCCGCACTGACACCGGCGATATTGCTGGACACCTGGCTAGTTCCGCCCACGGCGTCTTTAATGTTGCGTTCGATTTCGCGCGTCGCAATGCCTTGTTCATTGACGGCGGCGGAAATCGCGGTGGTCACGTCGTTGATCTCGCCAATGGTGTGACCGATGTTTCTGATGGCGCCGACCGCGGATGAAGTGACTTGCTGCATATTGGCGATCTGCGACCGGATTTCGTCGGTGGCTTTCGCGGTTTGATTTGCGAGGCTCTTCACCTCGGACGCAACCACCGCAAACCCCCTACCGGCTTCGCCAGCGCGCGCGGCCTCGATAGTGGCATTGAGCGCCAGCAGGTTGGTTTGGGAAGCGATGGTCTGGATTAGGTCGATTACGACGCTGATGCGACTAGCGCTATTGGTAAGACCCTGCATCGTAGCGTCGGTTTCGCCGGCTTCATCGACAGCCTTGCTGGCAATCTGCGCCGAGTTGATCACCTGGCGGGCGATTTCGGAAATAGATGACGATAATTGCTCGGTGCCGGACGACACGGTTTGCACATTCGCCGAAGTCTCCTCCGCGGCGGACGCTACCGCGGTGACCAGCGCGCTGGACTGGTCCGCGGTCGCTGACATGTTTTCCGCGGTGGCCTGCATGGAATTGGCGGATGTCCGCAGACCCTCCAGCGCCGCGCGCACGGTCGCTTCAAACTCGATGATCCGTGCCTCGACCCGCAAGGCGCGCTCGGCTTTGACGGCGCGGTCCTTGTCCTGGTCGGACTTCAGCCCACGAGCGTTGATCATGTTCTCGCGGAAAACCTCCAGCGATCTTGCCATCACGACGATCTCGTCATTATGGTGGCTGCGATAGATTTCGGTCTCCAGGTCGCCGTCGGACAAAAGCTGCATCGAACGCTGCAGACTGCCGATCCGCCGCAGAATATTGCGGCCGACGTATAACCAGACGAATAATGCCGATCCGACGATGGTCAAGCCGCCAAGCGCCAACATGACCTTGGTCGCCAATGAAATCTTCTGACGCGCCTGCCAAGTCGAGGCATCGGTACCGGTCTGCACGCCAGCCACGAGTTGCTGCACGCTGGACGCAAGTGCCGCGTTGAGCTTGACGGTATTCTTGAGAATAACTTGACCGGCCTCGATAGCGTCCAGTTCCCTCTGGTGGATTCTAAAGACGCTGTTGTCACCCTCCCCCAATGCCAGCAGTTTTAGCGAAGCGTCCCTGAGCCTAGTGGTCCATGCGCCCTTGCCTAGCGCCTCAAGGTTTGATTTGACAAGCTGTTGACTGACCGCGAATGCTCTCTCAATCGGGTTAAGTGCGTCGCTGCTGTTCACAGAGAGCGCTGCCATCATGTCGGACGCGAGCAGGTTGCTGCTAGAGATGACGTTGCCGAGTTGCTCAATCGTCCTTGCTGCTTCCGCTGCGTCATCCTGCGACAGATTGGCGGACCCTAGGATGGCATTTGCCTGCGCGTCCATCATTGCCGGATTAGCAACGGCTACGAAGTTGGCCTGGGCCTTGCGGAGCGCTTCGTATTGTTTCTCGTGTTGAGCGGAGGTTTCGAGCCGTTGACCAGCTGCGGCGCCGAGGTCCTTGATAGTATCCTCGATATTCTTGACAGTTTGGCTCAGCGCTGAGATCACATCCTTCTCGGCTCCAAGCTCGATGATCTCGCCGAGCTTTCCGACCACGATTTCTTGGGCATCCCGCATTTTTTTGGAACCCTCCTGCAGAGCCTCGACGCTACTGGACGCCAGAAGCGCAGGTCCTTGACTTGCAAGGTTCGCGCTTTCGCTCTCGAGTTGCAGGCTTGCAGCCAGCCTTGGAATGTCCTGTCCACTGAGATCTTCCATCATCTCGCCGAGCTGGCCGAGCAACATGCTCGCGCTGATGCTGATGACGGCGGCCATTCCCCCGATCACCGCAAAGGCTGCAATGAGGCTGCCCCTGACACCCAGCTGGATGCGCAAAGGGCGCGATGGTAATTTCCCGACTCCCGATGGCAAAGCCATGCTATCCCCACGCCCGTTAAATCCGCACGATATTCACGGCCCCAGTATCGCATCATATGGTTAATTGGCAGTTTTGAAGCGTCTTCCTCGACCGCCAAGTGTGCTCAGACGATCACAGCCTAGGAAGCGAGCTTTATTTGCTTTGGCGTCTCGTTGAGTGGGGCCGCACATGAGAATGCGCGTGGCTGTTGAGGGTCCAGCAGC
>JBATYU010000260.1:0-2537 GCA_049674245.1 Bradyrhizobium sp.
CTCAAAGGCCGTGAAGCTGGGGATCACAGGCTCTATGCTTCTCACACTGTCTGGGAAAACCGTGCTGTGTTCGAGGCGTGGCAGCGCACAGTCGGGCAGGGGACAACAAGCCGCTGTATCTGGATCATCCGCAGTTTGAGGGGTTCGAGGTGCGCCAGACCGTGAGACGTGGCGGCGTGACGCTCATATGCGGAGCAGCTTGCGAGAACTCTGACGATGTCCGTTGTTGGGTGAACAGCGGAAAACATCTGCTCGCAGCGAGTATTTCGCCTTTTGACCCAACTGCGACATTGGCATCCTATTTTCGTGATGCAGGGCGACCGCTCATTCAGCGACGTGATAGTCATAATTGGGCCGCGTCAATTTACTGCCGAATGCCTATCGCTGCTAAGCCTCAAGGGGCCAATTCTACCGGAGATACCAGCATTGAAGCCCGGTTTGTGCAGCGAAAACGCATGGAATTGGTATATGTTTCGGCCCATCAATTTCGGAGAGTCGCATGCTTTACCGCAAATGGTCGGCCATTGCCGGTGTCGGCCTTGCCGCAGTTACACCGCTGATTTGGCACGGCCACGCACCACCCGACTGCAATCCAAAGATCACGCTATGCGCGGTTTCGGACGCACTATACCTTTCGGACGACCCAGCGCCAAAGCCCGCGCCGCAATTCATCTTCGCGCCTCCGGTGGCTGGCTCAACAGCATCTATGCCGTCGAGCGCGATGGCCTAATTAGAATGCACCCAAACGCCCTATGCAGCTTGATGCTTCACAAAATGGTCGTCACCTTACCGGTGCTTTGGATTATGGCCGCGACAACCATGCCCCTCGCGACTGCCCAGGAAGCGGCGCTCTCAGAGGGGGAGCGACATGGGCTTGCGGCGTGCTTGGTAAAATGCCCTGACGGCGACAAGGCATGCGTCAACCGCTGTATGTCGAAATCTCAAACCAAGGGCGTGGTGTGGAGCGATGCTACGCGCGCCTGCATTCGGGGTTGTCGGATCCAAAATGCGGCTAACGAGGTGATATTTGGTTGCGTTGCGGGCTGCCTTGATCGAATGGTCCGATAGCGCCTCGCGCTGCCACATCGTTGTCGATGCTGATCGACCGCGCGGCGCGCGCATTATCCGGCGCGCGAACGTCCGCTGAAATCCTGGAACCTCGGGCAGTGAGTAAAGCCGATGAAGGCGAAGCGGAATGACCGGTAACCAGTCGAACCGACGCTCGCCTACGGCGATGCGGCATTTTTGCAACGTTCTTCAGGGAAATATCCATCTCTGACCAAAAAGCGTAGGACGGTTAATCGCGCTTTGGTAGAGAATCGGGATTAGTTGACTGCAGAAATTCGCACCCGGGGACCTGATATGTTCAAATTTCTGATCGTTGCATCGGCCTTGTTTGGCTTAGTAGGTGTTGCCGCTGCTGCGGACCTTCCTCACCCGCAACCAGTCGTCGCGACTGCGCCGGTTGGCAAGGCCCCGATCGGCAAATATCCGGTTGGCAAATATCCAGTTGGCAAGGCCCCGGCCCCGATCGTAACCAAGGGCTAGCCTGTTCGAAGGTTGCTGCGCGGACTGGCGTCATCTCCATCGCCTTGACCGCAAAACGTGCCTTACCCTGCTCGCATCATGCGTATTGCTTCAGCTGAGCGATATTCGTTCGGTCTGCTTTGGCAAGTAGCGTCTGGACACGGGCGCGCCCCACAGCGCAGCGCGTGTTACCGAACATGATGGTAGAAGACGCGGACCTTCCCGCCTGCTATCGGCGGTTCGTCGAAAACATCAGACGCAATGCGCTCGATCCTATGCCGCAGGCGCAAAAATTGAGCTTCTCTTTCAGTGGGCAAGCTGGACCTAACTGATTGACCGTTGGAGGGGCCAATGGCGACTGATGCTAGGGAGAGCCTGAGAGCACGGAGAGAGGCCGTCGTTAACGCACACATCGAGGCTGAGGCCGTGAAGCACGACGTAGCCGCTGCGTTGGCAACGTTTCATCATCCGCGATATGAGGTTCCCGCCAACGGAGTGATTGCCGAAGGCTCGGAAGCGGTAGAAAAGTTCCTCAATGGATTGCTTGGTGCGTTCCCAGACCTTTGGCTCAAACAGCTCGCGCTCTACCACGCAGATGACGCCGTCATCGTCGAGTGCAAGTGGGGCGGTACGCAGCGTGGCCCTCTTGCCGATATCGCGCCAACGGGCAAGACAATGGAGGTCCAGGGTGTCTTGATCTTTGTCTTCGATGGCGACCACCTGATCTGCGAGAAAGTGTACTTTGATCGTGCGACCATCCTTCGACAGCTTGGTGTGTGAGCTGTCCCGCACCCGCTCGCCCGCGCCGAGGAGGTGATCGAATAGAACTTCGTTGCTGCGGTGCATGAGTCCGGAAATGGCACTTTTCCGACATTGCCGGTGCAACTGACGATGTCAGTTCGTGGGGGTAAAGCGGACTCACAGTTGATCGGTTTCGTTTGATAGCCTCTCACCGAGCGCCACGTCCCCCCGAAATGAGGATAGGCATTCAGCATGGGTAGAGGCTAAGC
>JBATYU010000261.1:0-5802 GCA_049674245.1 Bradyrhizobium sp.
GGCACATCGCGATCGTCGCCGCGGTGTCGCCATCACGGGAAGACCGCGCGGCGGCGCGCCGGATTGCGGACGCCGCGTTCCGCGAGGTCTATATCGCAACGCCAGCCGAGGTGTGCGAGAGCCGTGATCCGAAGGGTCATTACGCCAAGGCGCGCGCGGGCGCGCTGAAAGCCTTTACCGGCATCGGCAATGACTATCAGCCGCCGACCTCGAGCGAACTCTCCATCGATACCTCGGCGCTCTCGGTTTCGGATGCGACCGATGAGATCGAGCGGATGCTCGCCACCTCCGGCATTCTGTTCGACGAACTCGCCGATCTCGCCGCCAATATCTGACCTTCCGGCCAGCCGATTTGATAGGCGGGAAGGGCCGTCTAGGGCCTTCTCATCACCCCGGCTTTGGCGCTAAAAGGGCCTTCAAAACTGCCCTTTGGCGCGCTTTTTGCTGCTTTCAGCCCGAAAACAGTCCCTCAACGCCGTTTCTCACGAGAAAAAGCCCATCATGAAGCGTATCGATGCCCACGGATTGAAGATCGCCCCTGTCCTCTACGAATTCATCGCCAAGGAAGCGACACCCAGGACCGGGATTTCGCCCGACGCGTTCTGGGCTGGCCTTGCCGCCATCATCCGCGACCTGGGTCCGAAAAATCGCGAGCTGCTCGCGTTCCGCGACACCTTGCAGGCCAAGATTGACGGCTGGCACCGCTCCACCAAGGGCAAGCCGTTCGACATGAATGCCTACACCGCGTTCCTCAAGCAGATCGGCTATCTGTTGCCCGAGCCGCCGACGCATAAAGTCGAGACCGCTGATGTCGACGAGGAGATCGGCAAGATCTGCGGGCCGCAGCTCGTCGTCCCCCTCACCAACGCGCGCTACGCGCTGAATGCCGCCAATGCGCGCTGGGGAAGCCTATACGACGCCTTCTACGGCACCGATGCGATCCCGCACGATCCAAGCGAGGGGGCCAAGGGTTTCAACAAGGCGCGCGGCGACAAGGTGATCGCCAAGGCCAAGGCGTTTCTCGATTCCGCAGTGCCGCTTGCGACCGCAAGCCACACCGACGTCACCTCCTACAGCGTCATCGCTGGCCAGCTCGCGGTCAAGCTCAAGAGCGGCAACGCCACCGCGCTGAAGTCCAACGCGCAGTTCGCCGGCTTCCAGGGCGATGCCGCCGCGCCATCGGCGATCCTGCTCGTCAACAACGGCATGCATATCGAGGTCAGGATCGATCGCGGTCACGTCATCGGCAAGGACGATCCGGCCGGCGTCGCCGACATGATCCTGGAATCGGCGGTGTCGACGATCCTCGACATGGAAGACAGCGTCGCAGCCGTCGATGCCGAGGACAAGGTGCTGGTCTATCGCAACACGCTCGGCCTGATGAACGGCACTTTGTCCGCCGATTTCGAGAAGGGCGGCAAGACGCTGACGCGCGCGCTCAATCCGGACCGCGTCTACAAGACGCCCGACGGAAAAGAGCTGAGGCTGCACGGCCGCAGCCTGCTTCTGATGCGCAATGTCGGCCATCACATGTTCACCGACGCGGTGCTCGACGAGAAGGGTAAGGAGATTCCCGAAGGCATTCTGGATGCCGCGGTGGCCGGCCTGCTCGCGATCCACGATCTCAAGGGCAATTCGAAAACGAAGAACAGCCGCACCGGCTCGGTCTATATCGTCAAGCCGAAGATGCACGGCCCCGACGAGGTGGCGCTGACCTGCGAATTGTTCGCTAAAGTCGAGAACATGCTGGCGCTGCCTGACAACACCATCAAGGTCGGCATCATGGACGAGGAACGCCGCACTACGGTCAACCTCAAGGCCTGCATTCAGAACGCATCGAAGCGCATCATGTTCATCAACACCGGCTTCCTCGACCGCACCGGCGACGAGATCCATACCTCGATGGAAGCCGGCCCCATGATCCGCAAGAACGACATGAAGGCGCAGCCCTGGATCAAGGCCTATGAGGACTGGAACGTCGATGTCGGCTTGATCGACGGTCTGCCCGGCCACGCCCAGATCGGCAAGGGCATGTGGGCGGCGCCCGACAAGATGGCGGACATGCTGACGCAGAAGATCGGCCATCCGCAGGCCGGCGCCACCACCGCCTGGGTGCCCTCGCCGACCGCTGCGACCCTGCACGCGCTGCATTACCACCAGGTCAACGTGGCGGCGCGCCAGCAGGAACTCGCCAAGGCGGGTGCGCGCGCAAAACTCTCCGACATCCTCACCATTCCGGTGTCGCAATCGAACTGGGCGCCCGACGATGTCAGGCAGGAGATCGACAACAACTGCCAGGGCATTTTGGGCTACGTGGTGCGCTGGATCGATCAGGGCGTCGGCTGCTCCAAGGTGCCTGATATTCACGACGTAGGCCTGATGGAAGATCGCGCCACGTTGCGCATCTCCAGCCAGCATCTGGCGAACTGGCTGCATCAGGGCGTCATCACCAGGGACCAGGTGATGGAATCCTTGAAGCGCATGGCGGTCGTGGTCGACGGCCAGAACACGGGCGATCCGTTGTACCGGCCGATGGCGCCCTCCTTCGACGGGGTGGCCTTCAAGGCGGCTAGCGACCTGATCTTCAAGGGACGCGAGCAGCCGAACGGCTATACCGAATACATTCTCACCGCGCGCCGCCGCGAAGCCAAGGCGGCCGCGAGCTGACATCGGAACGTTTCAACGGCCCATCTGTTAGAAAACCATCCAACGCAAGAGGAGATGGCAATGGATTGGAACCGGGTCGAAGGCAATTGGAAACAGTTCAAGGGCGCCGCCAAGGAGAAATGGGGCAAGCTCACCGACGACGATCTCAACGTGATCGAAGGCCGGCGCGAACAGCTGGAAGGCAAGCTGCAGCAGCGCTACGGCTTCGCCAAGGACCAGATTCACAGGGATGTGGACGACTGGTTCAAGACGCTGAAATGAGCATCCGCAGCAGGAACAAAGCCCCGGCCGAACGCCGGGGCTTTCTTGTTTTGTCGCCGTCATTTTGGGGCGGCGCGAAGCGTCGAACTACGATGCGCAATTGCGCATCGGAGAATCTCGAGATTCCCCGATGTGCAATTGCACATCGGAGGTCTGGTGCTCACGCACCATCCCGGAATGACGCGTCAGAATACGGCGATGTATTTGAGAAGCGAGATCACGCCGAGCACAATGACGATGATGCGGCAGATCTGCTTGGCGCGGCCGTCGATCGGCAACATGTTGATGAGGTAGAGGACGAGAATAATGACCAGAAAGGTGATGAGTACGCTGACCAGCATCGAGGGCCCCCTGAAAGCACTTTGGAAACGCCGTTAGTGTTCTGTTAACGCCTGACGGCAGGCCCAGGTTCCCGCCGCGGAACCCGCATAACATTCCAAAAAACCGAGCCCCTTCAATATTCCCGTAGTTCTACGCACCTCACCTCCCTTAATATTAACCATTCTTCGGCGAAATGGCCTCCGGGAGTTTGGGGGGCATCCATGTTGAATCGTCTGACCGTATCCGCACTGTTGAAATCCGTGATCCTGGCCACCTCCTTTTGCGTCGTGATCGGATTTTCGCTCAACGCCTGGGAATCCTGGGATCGCCTGCGGAGCACAAGCCGTATCACGCTAATTGCGGATGCCTCGGCGAACATGTTCAAGGCGATGGACCGTCTGCGCAGCGACCGCTCCACGACCAACCGGCTCTTGAATTCCGATCAGCCGCTCGACAGCGAGGTGGACAAATATCTGCGGGGTCTTCGCGACGCGGAAATGCCCGCCATGGGCCGCGCGCTCGAGCTGCTTGCGCTGATGGAATTCCCGCAACGACAGACGCTGGTGCCTGACTTCGATCGCCAGTTCAAGGCGCTAAGCGCCGAACAGAAGGAATTCTGGGACGAGATAGCCAAGCCGAAAGCTTCGCGCCGCCTGGCGCTGGCGAAGGAATATTTAGAGACGGCAACCGGGCTGCTCGAAACGCTCGACAAGCTGTCCGGAGCCCTGGCCGCCGCCGTCAATCATCAGGATGCAACGATCGACCAGTTGCTCGCGATCAAGCAGATCGCCTGGCTGCTGCGCAACACCGGAGGCGAAGCGTCGCTCTTGGTTTCGACCGGGTTGGCCACCGGCAAGGTGACGCCGGAAACCCGCGAAACTTACACGAAATTACTAGGCGGAATCGACATTGCGTGGAAGGCGCTGGAACTAACGACGGCGGGAATGCAGTTGCCGCCGTCGCTTTCCAGCGCCATCGCGGCGGCCAAAACCGCTTACTTCGAACCGCAATACATCGCTCTGCGCGATCGCCTGCTAACAGCAACTCTGGCCGGCGAAAAGCCCGAATTGACGGCCAACCAGTGGGCCCCGATAACGGTCGGACGTCTCGCTGCCGCGGTCGGTGTCGCCGACGCCGCACTCGACGCGGCCAAGGAATACATCGCCGCCCAGCATTCCGAAGCGCTGCGCTCGCTGGTGGTGCAGCTCGTGCTTTTGGCCTCGGCACTTGCCTTGACGATCGGCGCCATGATGGCGGTCACCCGCCACGTCATCAAGCCTCTGCACAATATGCGCGACGCCATGTTGAAGGTCGCCGGCGGCGATCTGGCCGTCGACACCGGCTATGCCGGTCGCAGCAACGAGATTGGCGCGCTCGCCGGCGCGCTCGAAACCTTCAAGCAGCAGGCTACCGACAAGCTCAGGATCGAGGCGCAGGAGCGCGAAAGCAACGCCGGCGCGGCGGCCCGCCAGCGTGCGATCGAGGCCCTTGTCGGCGAGTTTGAAGGCATGGTGCGCAAGACGCTCCAGCAGCTGGGCGATGCCTCCGGCCAGATGCGCACGACCTCGTCGGGTCTTTCCGCGGTCTCCCGCCAGACCAATGAGCGCGTTGACGTCGCGGCGAAGGCGTCCAACGAGGCTTCGATGAGCGTCGAAGGCGTCGCTTCGGCTTCCGAGGAATTGAGCGCCTCGATCAATGACATCAGCCAACAAGCCGCGCATGCCGCGGGGATCGCAAGCCGCGCGGTCAGCCAGGCCAGCGCGACCGACGGCACGGTACAGGGTCTGGCGAAATCGGCGGGGCGGATCGGCGAAGTGGTCGGCCTGATCAACACCATCGCAGCCCAAACCAACCTCTTGGCGCTGAACGCGACCATCGAGGCGGCGCGCGCCGGCGAAGCGGGCAGAGGCTTTGCGGTGGTCGCCTCCGAAGTCAAATCGCTGGCCAGCCAGACCGCCAAAGCCACCGACGAGATCTCCGACCAGATCGCCGACATCCAGAAGGTGGCGGGCGAGGCCATCGACGCCATCAAGGGCATCGGCAGCATCATCGGCGAGGTCAACGAGGTCGCGACCTCGATCGCGGCAGCGGTGCAGGAGCAGGGTGCGGCGACGCAGGAGATCACGCGCAGCATGCAATATGCCGCCCAAGGCACCAAGAACGTCTCCGACAACATCACCGGCGTCAAGGCGGACGCCGATGCGGCCGCGGCCGCCGCCGCGAACGTCAAGCAGGCCTCCGAGACGCTGGAAACCCAGAGCCAGCAGCTCGGCGGTCAGGTGACCGAGTTCCTCGGCAAGATTCGCGCGGCTTGACACGTCGTCCCGGCGCAGGCCGGGACCCAAAACCACCTGCGTTGGTTGTTGCCGAAGGCGTCTGCCACGGCGCCACAAGAGGCCGCGGAGTATGGGTCCCGGCCTGAGCCTGTCATCGGGCGGCGCAAGGCGCCGACCCGTTGGCCGGGACGACGTGGTTCAGCAGGTCGCTCTCACTCCGACGCCACCACGGGCACGCGCTGATAGCGGGCGCGCAGCCGATCCGAGGCCGGCGAGA
>JBATYU010000262.1:0-2314 GCA_049674245.1 Bradyrhizobium sp.
GGTCCGAACGGCGCGGGCAAATCGACGACCTTCAACCTGATCAGCGGATATATGGCGCCGACCTCCGGCAGCGTGCTGCTCCGGGGCGAGGTGATTTCCGGCCTGCCACCCTATCAGATCAACCGCCGCGGGCTGTCGCGCAGCTTTCAGGTCACCAACGTCTTTGCCAATATGAGCGTGTGGGAAAACCTGCGCTGCGCCGTGCTGTGGTCGACCGGCCAGCGCTACGCCTTCTGGAAGAATATCGACAACCTGCCTGAGGTGCGCGACCGCACCGCGCAGATTTTGCAGGACATCAACCTCACCGCCCGCCGCGACGTGCCCGCGGGGCTGCTGACCTACGCCGAACAGCGGGCGCTGGAGATCGGCATCACGGTGGCCGGCGGCGCCGACGTCATCCTGCTGGACGAGCCGACCGCGGGCATGAGCCACGCCGAAACCGAGCGCGCGGTCGCCCTGATCCGGCGGCTCACCGAAGGCCGCACGCTCGTGATCGTCGAGCACGACATGAGCGTGGTGTTTGGCCTCGCCAACCGGATCTCGGTGCTGGTCTACGGCCAGATCATCGCCTCCGGCACGCCGGAGGAAATTCGCGGCAATCCAAAGGTCCGGGAAGCCTATCTCGGCGAGGAGGCGGCGTGATGCTGGAAGTCGCCGATCTGCACGCCTACTACGGCAAGAGCCACATCCTTCAGGGCGTCGACATGCATATCGACTCCGGCGAGGTCGTCAGCCTGCTCGGGCGCAACGGCGTCGGCCGCTCCACCACGATCAAGGCGATCATGGGCGAGGTGCCGCCGCAGGGCTCGATCAAGTTCAAGGGCGGCGACATCGCGGGCCTGCCGAGCTACCGGATCGCGCATCTGGGCTTGGGCTACGTGCCGGAGCATCGCGACATCTTCCCCGGCCTGACGGTGCGGCAGAACCTGATGCTTGGCATCAAGGATACCAGGCGCGCCGGCAAGTGGCGGCTGGACGACATGCTGGCGATGTTTCCCAACCTCGCCGTGCGCGCCGATACCTCGGCCGGCGTGCTCTCAGGCGGCGAGAAGCAGATGCTGACGATCTGCCGCACGCTGATGGGCGACCCCGAACTGATCATGATCGACGAGCCCACCGAGGGGCTCGCTCCCCTGATCGTGCAGCAGGTCGGCGACCTCATCGCCGAAATCGCCCGCCGCGGCGTCGCCATCCTGCTGGTCGAGCAGAAACTCTCGATCGCTATGCGGATATCGCATCGCGTCTACGTCATGGGTCACGGCCGCATCGTGTTCGAAGGCACGCCTGCCGAACTCAAGGCGAACGAGGTCATTTGCAAGGAATGGCTGGAGGTCTGAATATTTTGTCCAGGATTTGATCTGGGCTCTCTCGGACTACTCATTCCAGCGCATTCTATAAGGGTCAAGCATTCTGTGCATAAATCTTGATTTTTGCACATCTGGGCTGGGTTCCGATAGCGGAACAACGTGTCCGGTCGTCGTTTTCGATGGTGAACCTTTGCGCTGCCGTGCAGACGGATAATCACCGGGGGATTGCGCGGTCCGGACCCAAACCAACGCCACCAGGCATTATTCAGCTTGGGGGCGTTGGGCATTTTAGGGTGTCCTAACCCGGCCGCCCGGCACGAAGCGAGGCGGCCCTGTTTCGCTGTTACCGTCTCAGCCGTCTCGCGGGCGAGGCAATCCGCTGCCGGTTGGGTTTCCTTATCGATGGCGACGGGGTCAATCTGATATACCCGGTCGTGCCGAAGCCATCCGCCGCCTGGCCGAGCTCGGACTGAAGGTGAAGAAATGATCAGCTGGCGACTTATCGTTCCAGCCGTTCTAGTCGCCGCTGCCATAGCAGCGTGTGTGACGTATTTTGTCACCCCGCCAGCGCCAGTCGAAGCCGTTCAGCGAATAGCGCCAACATCTCCGGATATCAGAGGCCCCGACACGGGGACACGGACGAATATTAATCAGCATTCAAGCGCTGAAGAGGAAGCAAAAGCAGCCTTCGAGCGAGCTGCTGCGGCAATCCTAAGACAAGCACCGGATGCCTCCGCCAGTGCCAACGGGCCACCAACCGCTCAGCATATCCCCTTGCCAAAGAAGCGCCCGCTCCCGCTCCCATGACTCAATCCCGTTGCGATATCAATTTCGCGAATCCGAGCGAAAGGCCTCCAGAGCGTGAACAACTAGAATACCGATACTCAGAACGATAAAAATTCCGATCATAGTCGTAAGCGTGGTCAATACCCGCCCTAATCCCTTGATGAAGGGGGACGGGCCCTGCACAGTCAAAATGATTCGTCGAGCTGTGGAAGGTTTCCGCC
>JBATYU010000263.1:0-12267 GCA_049674245.1 Bradyrhizobium sp.
TGGAACACGATTCCGACGTCGACCTGATTCTGCTCGATCTGACGATGCCGGGAATCTCGGGCTTCTCCGGGCTGATCTATCTGCGTGCGCAATATCCGGCGATCCCGGTGGTCGTCGTATCGGCCAGCGACGACGGCGGCACGATCCGCCGGTCGCTCGACTTCGGCGCCAGCGGATTCATTCCCAAGCGGTTCGGGGTCGAGACGCTGCGCGACGCTATCCTCAAGGTGATGGAAGGCGACGTCTGGGTGCCACCGGACATCGATCTGTCGTCGGTCGCCGATCCGGAAATGACGCGGCTGCGCGACCGGCTGGTGACGCTGACCCCGCAACAGGTGCGGGTGCTGATGATGCTGTCGGAAGGCCTGCTCAACAAGCAGATCGCCTACGAGCTCGGGGTCTCGGAAGCAACGATCAAGGCGCATGTCTCGGCGATCCTGCAGAAGCTCGGCGTCGAGAGCCGAACCCAGGCCGTGATCGCGGCGGCGAAAATCGCAGGCCACCAATGGCGGCAGAGCACGCCGAGCGAGGGATAGAAACGTCATTCCGGGGCGATGCCAACGGGTCCGCGCGAAGCGCGGCCCGATGACAGGCTCCGCATCAAACTACGATATGCAATTACACATCGGAGAATCTCGAGATTCCCCGATGCGCAATTGCGCATCTGAGGTCTGGTGCTAACGCACCATCCCGGAATGACAGCAGAAACGACCTCACCTATTCCGCAGCCACCATCTGCCGCGTGCGCCACTGGCCGATCAGGGCCCGCAGCGATGCCGGTTTGACCGGCTTGTTGAGGACTGCGATCGTCTCCTCGCGCGCGGCGGCCCGCACATGCGGACTGCGATCTGCCGTGATCAGGATGGCCGGAATCCCTTCACCGAAACGGCGGCGGATGTCGCGGATCGCGGCAACGCCGTTGCCGCGATCGAGATGATAATCGACCAGAAGACCGGTGACCCGTCCGCCCGCCGCCTCGATCGCCTCGATCGCGGCATCCGGATCGCTGACCGCGATCACCTCGGCATCCCAGGCGGTGAGTAGCGTGCGCATGCCGTCCAAAATCGCCGCATCGTTCTCGATGCACACGATCAGCGCGCCGCTCATCGGCGTTCGCGATAGCGGGGTCGCGCTGGTGACGGCGGCGGTGTAGTTCACGGCTTTCGCAGTCGGCACTGTCACTGAAAAGACCGAACCGCCGCCCGAGTTGGCGTTGATGGCGATGCGGTGGTTGAGGACCCGCGCCAGCCGCTCGACGATCGAAAGGCCAAGCCCGAGCCCACGTGCAATCCGCGCGCCCTGCTCGAGGCGATGGAACTCCTTGAAGATCTCGCCGCGCTTGACGATAGGGATACCAACACCCGTATCGTAGACGCAGATCTTCAGGGTTTGGCCATCGCGCCGGCAGCCGACCAGCACGCGACCGTGCGGGGTGTACTTGATGGCGTTGGAGATGAAGTTCTGCAACAACCGCCGCAGCAGCGCGCGATCGGATTCCACCGGCAGCGAGCATGACACGAAGGTCAGTTCCAGCCCCTTGGCGCGCGCGCTCGGCGCGAACTCGATCTCGAGCGAGCGCATCAGGTCGCCGATCTTGAAACTCGTGATCGAGGGCGTCATGGCGCCGGCATCGAGCCGCGAAATATCCAGGAGCGCACCCAGGATCTCCTCGATCGCTTCCAGGGAATCGTCGATGTTCTCGACCAGCCGCGAATCCTCGCCCCCGTTCTGACGCTCGACCAGGCTCGTCACATAGAGCCGCGCCGCGTTCAGCGGCTGCAGAATGTCGTGGCTTGCCGCCGCCAGAAACCGCGTCTTCGAGATGTTGGCATCCTCGGCCGTGCTCTTGGCGAGCGCCAGTTCGGTGTTGAGGCGGGTGAGTTCCTCGGTGCGGTCCCGCACCCGCTTTTCCAGCGTCGCATTGGCGCGCTCCAGCGCCTCGGCGGCCTCGAAGCTCGGCGTGACGTCGGAGAAGGTGATGACCAGGCCGCCGCCCGGCATGCGGTTGGAACGCATCTCGATCACCATATGGCGATCCGCTAGACGCTCCAGATAGGGCTCGCCCTCGGTGGTGTAGGCGGCAAGCCGCTGCTCCAGCAAAGCTTCGCGCTCACGGAGATCGGGAGGGTTGACCGCCCCCATGAATTCCAGGATTTCCCTGAGCGGGATCCCGAGCTGCACCAGGTGCGCCGGCAGTCCCAGAATTTCGCTGAATTGCCGGTTCGAGCAGATCAGCTGCAAATCGGCGTCGAACACCGCGATGCCCTGTCGCACATGGTTGAGCGCGGTCTGCAATATCTCCCGGTTGAAGTGGAGCGCGGCATGGGAATCGTCGAGCAGTTTCAGCGCGGCCTTGGCGGAGACCGTGCGCTGGCGAAGCAACAGCGACATCACCAGACGCGAGGAGGCGGCGCCGATCGAGGAGGCGATCAGATGTTCGGCATGCTGCAGCAGCTCGAAATCGGCCGGTGCCGACGGTTCGAGACGGGCATGATGGGTGGCTGCGAAGGCCTCGAATGAATGCCGGGCGCGGTCGGGACCGAGATATTGCGCCACCGTTGTCTGGATCTCCTGTACCGTGATGGTGGAGCGCCAGCGCCGCAATGTCGGCGCGATCGGCGCGAGCGCGTTCGGCATGAACAGGTCCGCCTGCACCAGTTCGATCGAGGAGGGTTGCCGCGCCAGCGACAGCACGACGTAGGTCAACAGGTTGAGCGATAGCGACCACAGCACGCCGTGCAAGAGCGGCGGCAGGTCGGCGCCGAACAGCGCCTGCGGACGCAGCGCCTCGATGCCGAACGGACCGTGCTGCAGCAGCATCAGGCCCGCGGTGTTGCTGTCGAGGAAGCTTGGCAGGAACAGCGTATAGATCCACACCGCAAAGCCGACCAGCATGCCGGCCATGGCGCCGCGCGCGGTGGCGCGCCGCCAGAACAGGCCGCCGAAAAACGACGGCGCGAGCTGGGCGATCGCCGCAAAGGACAACAGGCCGATCGCCGCGAGCTGGGTGGTGCCGAGCGCGCGATAGTAGAAATAGGCCATCGCCATGATGGCGAAGATCGCCAGGCGGCGCACGCGCAGCAGGAAATAGCCGAAATCCTTGCCTTCGCGCGATGCGCCGCTTCGCTGCAGCACGAGCGGCACGACGATGTCGTTCGAGACCATGATCGAAAGCGCGACGCATTCCACGATCACCATGGCGGTGGCGGCCGAAAGGCCGCCGATGAAGACGCCGATGCTGAGCAGAGGGGATTCCGCCTCCATCGGCAGCGCCAGCACATACATGTCGCTGTCGACGGCGCCGAACGGGAAAGTGACCAGGCCGGCAATCGCGATCGGGATCACGAACACATTGATGGCGATCAGATAGATCGGAAACAGCCAGCGCGCCCGGCTCACCTCCGAATCTGAGGAATTTTCCACCGCGCTGACGTGAAACTGGCGCGGCAGCAGCATGATGGCGCAAAACGAAAGCCCCACCATGCACAGGAAATTGCCGATCGAGGGCGTGTACTCGATCGCGCGCACCGCCTCCGGGGTCTTCATCGCGCGCTGGATCAGTTCATGCGGATCGAACATCCAGAAGGTGACGAAGGCGCCGGCGGCGAGAAAGGCCACCAGCTTCACGATCGATTCGGTGGCGACCGCGAGCATCAGGCCGTGCTGGTGTTCGGTCGCATCGGTGTGACGGGTACCGAACAACACCGCGAAGGTTGCCATCGCGAGCGTAACCATCAGCGCGATGTCGCCGATGATCGGAATGTGGGAGAACGCCTGGTCTTCGCTCAGAATGGTCTCGAGCGATGCCGCGGCCGCCTTGAGCTGGAGCGCGATATAGGGAACCGATCCGATGATCGCGATCAGCGCCACCGTCGCCGCGACCGCCTGGCTCTTGCCGTAACGCGCGGCGATGAAGTCGGCGATCGAGGTGATGTTCTGCGATTTCGCAAGCTGGACCACGCGCCGCAACAGCGGCGTGCATAGCCCGATCATCAGGATCGGGCCGATATAGATCGCGAGGAAGTCGACGCTGGTGCGGCTCGCAAAGCCGACCGAGCCGAAGAACGTCCAGGAGGTGCAGTAGATCGCGAGCGACAGCGGATAGATCAGCGCGCTGGCGCGGCCGCGCTGGGCCGGCGAGAGGCGGTCGCCATGGCTCGCCACCAGGAACAGGAAGCCGATGTAGCCGAACGCGGCCGCGATCACGCCCCAGTCGTGCAGCATTGCTGCTTATACTCCTTGAGTACCCGGCGCCCCTCGGTCGTTGGATGAATTCTAACGCCTGGCGCTGTCGCAAGCGACAGCGATTTTCCCGCTAAACCCGGGATTTGCGATCGTCGTTAAGCAAGCTGTGGCGCGGCAAGAAAGGCCTGCAAGAAGGCCTATTCGGCCGCCAGCGACTTCTCGTGCTGCGGTAGCGCAAGACGCTCCCAGACCTGCAAAAGCGCTTCGGCGAGGGCATCGATCAAGCCGTCGTCGTGATAGGGCGAGGGCGTGATCCGCAACCGTTCGGTACCCTTGGCAACGGTCGGATAATTGATCGGCTGGATGTAGATGCCGTGCTCTTCCAGAAGGATATCGGACGCCCGCTTGCAGGCTTCCGGATCGCCGACGAACAAGGGAACGATGTGGGTGTCGCTCGACATCACCGGCAGCCCAGCCGCGGTCAGGATCGCCTTGACACGGGCGGCGCGGTCCTGGTGGCGCTCGCGCTCCCAGTTCGAGGTTTTTAGGTGCCGGATCGCGGCGGTCGCGGCGGAACAGATCGCCGGCGGCAGCGCGGTGGTGAAGATGAAGCCGGGGGCGTAGGAGCGGACGGCATCGATGATGTCGGCGCTACCGGCGATATAGCCGCCGAGGCAGCCAAAAGCCTTGGCGAGCGTGCCTTCCAGGATGTCGATGCGGTGCATGACGCCGTCGCGTTCGGCGATGCCGCCGCCGCGCGGACCATACATGCCCACTGCGTGCACCTCGTCGACATAGGTCATGGCACCGTAGCGGTCGGCGAGATCGCAGATATTTGCAAGAGGCGCGATATCGCCGTCCATCGAATAAAGGCTCTCGCAGACGATCAGCTTGGGCCGGTCGGGGCCGGCCGCGCGCAGCAATTCCTCCAGATGCGCCATGTCGCTGTGGCGGAAGATCTGGCGTTCGCGACCGGCCTGGCGGACGCCTTCGATCATCGAATTGTGGTTGAGCGCATCCGACAGGATCAGGCAGTCCGGAATGAGTTTTGCGATGGTGGCAATTCCGGTCTGGTTCGAGACATAGCCCGAGGTGAATAACAGTGAGGCTTGTTTGCCGTGCAGGTCGGCCAGTTCCGCTTCGAGCTGCACTAGCGGATGATGGGTGCCGGCGATGTTGCGGGTGCCGCCGGCGCCGGTGCCCACTCGGGTCGCGGTCTCGACCATGGCGCCGACCACTTTCGGATGCTGGCCCATGCCGAGATAGTCGTTCGAGCACCAGATCACGACGTCGCGCGCCCCCTTGGGCGAATGCCATACCGCGTGCGGAAAGCGGCCCGCGATCCGCTCGAGATCGGCGAATACCCGATAGCGCCGCTCGTCGTGCAGGCGGTTGAGGGCGGCACTGAAATATTTGCTGTAATCCATCGCGAAACCAGAAAGCGAAACCGGGGGGCGTTGCGCCTTTTTAGAGCCTTTCCAGCTTTGCTGTCGAGGACGAATCTGCTCTGTTCGCCGTGCTAGCGGGCGAATTCGCAAGGAAGGCAAAAATTGATCCGGATCAATGCGCTAGCGGGGTCCGAAATCCCAATCAATGCGCAGCTTTGCCTTGCCCCCGGTTAACCGTAGGCGAGGCACCATCCCGACCCGCGCAGCCAGCAACGCTCCTCGGCAATCTCCTGATCGCGATAGAGGCGTGTAACCTTCTGCCATCCCCCTTTTGCGAAGGCTTCGGCCAGCGCGCGTTCAGAGGCCTCGTCGCGGCTTCCGGCGCACGGAAAGATCGCGACCGGCGAAATCCAGTGTGCGAAAAAATCATTTCCGCGGCGCTTGATCCGAAATACCGCGCCGGTGCTCGCCGTTCGTTCCAGCGATTTTGCCGAAAAACCCTGGTCCGAGGTCATCGGCAGGATCAGGCGCCCGCCATCGGCGAGGCGATCGAGCCAGTTTTCGGCCGGCCGCGTGCAGCCGGCATTGACGTAGATGACGTCGGCTTGATCGAGCGAAACCAGGGCGCCGTCGCCCTCGACGATTTCGACGTTTGGATATGCCGCAAAATTGGCTTTGGCGCGCGCGGCAAGTTCCGGCTCATATTCTATTCCGGTAACCCGGCCAGATGATCCCACGAGGTAGGCCAGGATGGCGGTGTAGTAGCCGGTACCGGTTCCGATATGCACCACGTGGTCGCCTGCGGCTGGCGATGCCTGGTGAATGAGATGCGCATGCAACGACGGTTGTCCGTTGTTGATCCGCCGTTCGGGCAAAATGCCGACGAGATCATCGGTGTACAGATAAACCGGATCGGCGTCGGGCGTCGTGACGTAATCCCGGAACCAGCGCATGATCGGCCACGGACCAGCCCCCAGAAAATCCTCGCGGCGTATGGCGCCGAGTGCGGCGCCGAGGCGCGCATCATCGACGACGCGGGCCGCGGCGAGAATCTGTTTGGCGTAGGCCGCCCGGATGATGCTGAGTTCGTCCTCGCGGTCCATCGGTCCCCTTCGCACCCTCTGGGCAGATGCTAGGGTGGTGTGTTATTAAACACATTGCGGTGTGTGAAATAGCACAAAGAGATAAAGAGACCAAATGAAAAGACGGCTTTATCCGGCAGTCCTGGAGCGCGGTCCGAAGGCAACGTTCGGCGCCTGGTTTGTCGATTTTCCCGGCTGCGTCGCCGGCGGAAAATCGCAGGAGGAAACCATCGAGCGGGCCGAGAGTGCCTTGGCGCGCGCTGTTGACGCGCTGGTGGAGCACGACCGGGGGCTGCCCCAGCCGACGCCCATCGACCGGATCGAATTGCCAAAGGGCTGTGAGTTTGTTGCTTACTTCATCGTCGGCGTCGATCCGCCGGATCCGTCGGAGCGCGTGAACGTCTACCTGCCAAAAAGCCTGATTGGCCGGGTTGACAAGCGTGCCGCGGAACTTGGCATGAGCCGCTCCAGCTATTTCGGGCTCGCCGTCACGATAGCGCTCGACCACTTTCCGCTCCGAACTGCGGTGAACCGGACGGATGTGCCGACGATAGCGCGCTCGAGGGTGCACAAGACCGGCGGGCTGCGAAGCGCAAAATCGTCAGCCAAGAAGCCTTCGCCGTAACGGGGCGCTTTTGTCAGAGACTCACGTCGTCCGGAAGCGCAGCACGCCGTCGGTTTCGGCTGCCGTCAGCCGTCCCTCGACCAGCATGTAGTTGACATGGGCGATCAATTCGCCGGCGGCAAATCCCATCTGGTGGGCGTCCAGCACGTGCTTGTGGAACACGACCGGCACCAGCTCCTTCGACGTTTGCGGAATATCCCGGCAGGCGTCCGCGATCAGCCGGCAGCGTTCTTCGTGATGATCCGCCAGTTGCTTGATGCGGGTCTTCAGCCCGTAGAACGGCACGCCATGGCCGGGCAGCACGATGACGTCATAGGGCAGCGTGGTGGTGAGGCTTGCCAGCGAGGCGAGATACTCGCCGAGCGAATTCTGGTCGGGCTCGACCGCCCAGACGCTGACATTGGGCGAAATCTTGCTTAACACCTGATCGGCGGAGAGGAACAGCTTGTCGGCGGCGCAATACAGCATCACCTGGTCGAGCGCATGGCCGCCGCCGGTGATCACCTTGAAGCGGCGTGTGCCGATCGTGATCTCCTCGCCGTGCGAGATGCGGCAGTAGGAGGGCGGCAGGATCGAAACCCGCTTCAGATAAGCCTGGCCGCGGCCGAGCAATTTGTCGGTCAGGCTTTCGTCCATGCCGTGACGGCGGAAGAACAGGCGCTGGGCGTTGCGGCGCTCCTCGGTGCCGCGGTTCTGGTGATAGACCGACTGCAGATATTCGACCTGCGACATGTGCAGCGTGCACTTGAAGCGCTCGATAATCCAGCCCGCGAGCCCGACATGGTCGGGATGCGAATGGGTCACGATCAGTCGCGTGATCCTCACATGCTTGAGCGGACCATCGAACAGCGTGGTCCAGGCGGCGATCGACTCCTCGTTGCCGAATCCGGAATCCACCATCGCAAAACCGTCGCCATCGGCGAGCAGATAGACGTTCACATGGTTGAGGCGGAACGGCAGCTTCAGCCGCACCCACAATACGCCCGTCATCACCTCGACGACCTGATCCGCCCCCGGGTGATTTTCCCAGGGGTATCGCAGGGCCTCCGCCGAGGACTGAACGCTGTCTGTCTTCGAATGCATGATGTATCGACTTAGCTGTACCGGCGGCGCCGCGCCAGCCGAAAAAACAGGTGCGGGTTTGGGCAAATCACATGGGTGGCCGTCGTTCCGGGGCGATGCGAAAGCATCGAACCCGGAATCTCGAGATTCCGGGTCTGGTCCTTCGGACCATCCCGGAATGACGAGGTCGCTACGCCGCCCGGATGTTGGACAGGAAGGCGTCGATTTCCGAACGCAGCATGTCGGCTTCGCGGCGAAGCTCGTCGGACGCGCTCAGCACATCTGACGCGGCCCGGCCGGCCTCGGCGGAGGCCGTGGAGACGCCGACGATGTTGCTGGAAACCTCGGCTGTGCCGCCGGCGGCGTGCTGGATGTTGCGGGCGATCTCGCGCGTCGCCGCACCCTGCTCTTCGACGGCGGCGGCGATCGCGGTGGTCACGTCGTTGATCTCGCCGATGGTCTGACCGATGTTCCGGATCGCGCTGACCGCCGACGTCGTCACCTGCTGCATGCTGGCGATCTGCGAGCGGATTTCGTCGGTGGCCTTCGCGGTCTGGTTGGCGAGGCTCTTCACCTCGGAGGCGACCACGGCAAAGCCGCGGCCCGCCTCGCCGGCGCGCGCGGCCTCGATGGTGGCGTTGAGCGCGAGCAGGTTGGTCTGCGAAGCGATCACCTGGATCAGATCGACGACGACGCTGATGCGGCTCGCATTGTCGGCAAGCCCCTGCATGGTGGCGTCCGTTGCGCCCGCCTCTTCGACGGCCTTGCCGGCGATTTGCGCCGAGGTGACCACCTGGCGGCCGATCTCGGCGATCGACGACGACAATTCCTCGGTGCCCGACGATACCGTCTGCACGTTCACCGAGGTTTCCTCGGCGGCTGACGCCACCGTGTTCACCAGCGCGTTGGACTGGTCGGCGGTGGCCGACATGCTTTGCGCCGTCGTTTGCATGGAATTGGCCGAGCGCTGCAGATTGTCGAGCGCGGCACGGACCGCGCCTTCGAATTCGACGATCCGGGTCTCCATGCGGGTGGCGCGTTCGGCCTTGGCGATGCGGTCCTTGTCCTGCTCGGTGGAGAGCGCGCGGCGCTCGATCATGCTCTCGCGGAAGATATGCAGCGCGTTCGCCATCGCCGCGATCTCGTCGTGCTGGCTGGAGCGATAGATCTCGCTTTCCAGATCGCCATCGGACAACAGCTGCATCGAGCGCTGCAGCCTGCTGATCCGGCGCAGGATGTTGCCGCCGACATAGCGCCATACGAACAGGATGGAGCCGATCAGGGTCGCCACGCCGAGCGCCAGCATGATCAAGGTCGCATAGGAGATTTCCTGGCGCGCCTGCCAGGTCGAGGCGTTGGTGTCGGACTGCACCCCGTCGACGAGCTGTTGCACGCTGATGCCGAGACCGACGTTGAGCTTGCGGCTTTCATCCAGAACGGTCTGGCCGTAATCGTTGGCGTCGAGTTCCTTCTGGCGCAGCTTGAAGACGCGGCTCTTGCCTTCGCCCAGCGCCAGCAATTTTATCGCCGCATCGCCGAGCGTCTTGGCGGCGGCGTTTTTCGGCAGCAAATCGAGATTCGATTTGACGCGTTCCTGAATCGCCTTGAATTCCTTCTCGATCGCCTCCAGCGTGTCGCTGCCGTTGGCCGAGAGGGCTGCCGACATGTCGGCTGCGGCCAGATTGCCGCTGGCGATCAGGTTGCCAAGCTGCTCGACCGTCCGCGCGGCTTGCGTGGCGTCGTCGGCTGAAAGGCTGGCGGACGACAGGATGGCGTTGAGCTGGGCCTGGGCGTCCATCATGGCGGGGCCGGCGGCGGCGACAAAGGCCGCCTGGGCTGCCCGCAGCGCGTCATATTGCTTGTCGTGCTGGGCGGTGGCTTCCAGACGCTCGTGGGATGCCGAGACCAGGCTCTTGGTCGCCTCTTCGATGTTCTTGACGGTTTCGCCGAGCGCCGCGACGACCGTCTTGTCGGCGCCAAGCTCGATGATCTCGCCGAGTTTTTCCTGCGTGCCGCGCTGGATCTCATTCATCTTCTTGATGCGCTCGTGCAGCGCGTCATCGTTTTGCGAGACCAGCAGCCCCGGCCCCTGACTGGCGAGGCTTGCGCTCTGCGCCGACAGTTGCAGGCTCGCGGCCAGGCGCGGGATGTCGCGTGCGCTCAGATCGACCATGGTCCCGGCGAGGTGGTGCAACACCATGCCGGCGCCGGCGCTGATGACGATGGCCATGCCGGCGATCACGGCGAAGGCGGCGAACAGGCTGCCTCTAACGCCCCAACGGAGCCGCAGGAAGCGAAACAAACCGCCAACGCTCAATCGTAACGTCATGGCTTCTGCCTCACGCACGCTAGATCCCAGTGGGATCGACCGGCCGGCAGTATCGCTTTACCTGGTTAACAAAATCAGGAAAATTACGGAGATTCGGGCGAAATTTCTGCAACAAAAAGGCCGGCACTGCGCCGGCCTTTCCGTATCTATTGTGTATGCCGATCAGTACCTTCCGACCACCGGGCCGCCCCAGTTGATGCGATAGTTGATGCCGGCCTTCACGGTATGGTCGTCGGTGGTGAAGCTGCCGAACGGAACCAGCGCGGCCGGTGCGGTGAAGTTGGCGCTGCCGAAATTATAGTACTGATACTCGACCTTGGCCGACCAGTTCGGCGCGAACATGTATTCCAGACCCGCGCCGACGGTGTAGCCGTTGCGGTGGTCGCCATTGATTGCGAACGCGACCGGAACACCGCCAAGCCTCACGCTCTCGTTGTTGTCGGAAAAGGCGTAACCGCCCTTGACGTACAAAAGCCCCGGACCCCAGGTGTAGCCGACGCGGCCGGTGAGCGAGCCAAGGGCGCGCTGGTTGTTGTTGTAGGCGAGGCCGCCGGGGAATATGGCGCCGACACTGCCGCTTAGCCAGCTATACTGGGCTTCGGCGCCGGCCACCCAGTTCGGAGCGAACTGGTAGTCCGCGCCACCCTGCAGGCCGCCGAGGAACCGGCCGTTGTTGCCGTTGTTGCCGTTATTGCCGGTGGTCAGGCCGTTGAAATTATTGCTGCTCGAGAACGCGCCGCCGACATGGCCGCCGATATAGAAACCGGTCCAGTTATAGATCGGCGCCGCATAGATCGGAGCATAGGGAGCGCGTGCGCCGAGATCGGCTGCAAGTGCTGGCACGGTCGCGCCGAGAGCGACGAGCGCCACAGTAGCAGTGAGAACTTTCTTCATTGGTCTTGTCTCCAAAAAGGTCATTCGACAGACGCCGCGTTCGAGCGTCATCCATCGGCGCAATTAGACAGGTCTTGGAAAAAATGCTGTCACTTGCGAGCCACAGCGAGCCATAACCCAACCAGTTGGAGAACAACAAGTTTTTGTGATTAATGCGACCTTAATGGAAGCTAAAAGAAGCTTTAATTTTGGATCCCTCCGGCGCGTTTGGTAGTTTCGCCTTAACCAAGACGGCGACGCACTTCGTCGCGCATCTTTTCGCGAAATTATGCGCGTCGCGCGGGCCGGTCCTGTTCGCGCACGTCATAGCGGTCGAACACATTGAAATTTTCCAGGATCGGATGACGGTCGCTGGCCATGGCCAGAATGCGCAGCAGCTCGGCTGCGGGGCCGCTCGGGCCCGAAATTTCCGACCGCCGTATCGTATCGGCGCCGCCTTCCGACAGGCCGCACAGCTTCGCCATGTCGGCCGCCGTGAGCCCTTTGCCGATCGCTTCGCCAAGATCCGCGCGGAGCTGTTTTAGTTCAGGGCCGGTCATTTGAATGGATTCCTTGCAAATGATTCCCTTCAAAAGATTCCTGCAAATTGATTTCTCGCAATCGATTCCGGCAAGTGGGAAGCGCGAGCCGACCCGCTTGGTGATAGTTGTGGCTGAAAGATGGTGCTGCCAGACAGGATTGAACTGTCGACCTCTCCATTAC
>JBATYU010000264.1:0-5361 GCA_049674245.1 Bradyrhizobium sp.
AAATCCTCGTCCCTACCGCGACCATCCGGCTCTCCCCCGTACACGCATGAATTTGAAGTTCTCCAGCCGCTGGTTGTGCGATAATCTTTCAGCATAG
Source organism: Bradyrhizobium sp. (assembly GCA_049674245.1). Lineage (GTDB taxonomy): Bacteria > Pseudomonadota > Alphaproteobacteria > Rhizobiales > Xanthobacteraceae > Bradyrhizobium. Next base: position 98 of record JBATYU010000264.1, read on the forward strand.
TCTGGCGCGGGTCATGAACGAGCCGGCCGGCGCAGCCACGGCGGAATTGGTCGCCGACCGTGGTCACCGCGATTGCAACCGCCCGCAAGGAGATGACCATGGTCGCACCCAGCAAGTTCGCTCACGTCGTGTTAAACACCCACCGCTACGAGGAGATGATCGACTGGTACACAAGGGTATTCGAGGCGCGGGTGCAGCACCGCGACAACCGCTTGGCGTTCCTGACCTATGACGACGAGCACCACCGCTTTGCCTTCGTCAACCTGGGCCCAGCCAAGGATAGCGTGGGCGAACACCCGGCAATGGCGGCCGGCCTCAATCACCTCGCCTACACCTGGCGCAATCTCGAGGAGCTGATCGACACCTACGCCAGACTAAAGAGCCAAGGCGTTATGCCGTCGCGGCCGATCCGGCATGGGCTGACGCTGTCGCTCTACTACCGCGATCCGGACGGCAACGGGCTGGAGTTCCAGATCGACCTCATGGGGGCCGACGATGCGAACGAGTTCATGAGCGGGCCCGCCTTCGCCTCCAATCCGATCGGCGAGCCTTTCGACCCGGATGCGCTGGCGGAGCGGCTTGCGCAGGGCAAGCCGGTTAACGACCTCATATTCCGTTCGGACCAGGCCGAGAGCAAAGCAACGACGTTGCATAAGATTGGTCGTCTCGCACTAGGCGCGGGTCAATGAGGGGCCGGCCCAAGCCCGGTTTGATGCCCAGGGCGTCACCCGGCCCGGTCATTCTTAAAAATGTCAACCACGATGGGCCCGTTCGTGATCCGTCAGCATTCTCCGCTGCCGTTTTCGAGTCCTTGTCGAGGCGTTGAGTAAAGCACTCCGTCGCGTCTTGATATTTGTACTCCCTCTTGCGAGCCGTTGAGCGGCCATCACCCGGGAAGGCGAAGCCTGGAGTTCATTCATGGATTTGATGTACTTCGAGGACTTGAATGTTGGAGATAGGTGGACATCGTCGGAGTGCCTCGTCGATCACGAGGAAATGCTGGCCTATGGTCGCACAAACGACCCGTGGCCAATTCACGTCAATCCAGAAGCAGCCGCCAAATCGCCGTTTGGCGGATTAATCGCCAGTGGGGGCTACATAATAAGTCTGATGTACCGGTTGTCCCATGAAATAGTGAACCAGCCGGATCGAACGTGGGCTTTCTTGGGAGGCTTTGACTGGCACGTCAAGTTTCTCGAACCCGTTCGTTCAGGTGACCGATTGCACGAACGCATCACAATTCTGGAGAAGCGCTTGTCGAGCAAGCCGGGACGGGGCATCGTCAAGCACCTCATAGAACTGATCAATGACCGAAAACGCGTGGTGTTATCTATTGAGAGCACCGCGCTCTTGGCCACTCGCCTTTAGTAACGAGTAGTCGGTGACGGGAAATTTGCGGGGCAATAGTGGCCAAAAGGTCTGCTAGTGTTGAGGGTTTCGGATGCCGGCCGATTGCGGCGATGCGGCTTGCACCGTGGCCGGCGTCCGAAAGCCTTCAATGAAGGAACCCCCGGGAAATGGCAGGCGGTGGCGCCGCGAGCGCCGAGCGCTATGGAGGTTTGCGCACGACGGAGGTGCGTGAGGGCAAAACCGGCGCCGATGAGTGTGTTGGCTGACGACGTTACGGCGCATGATTGGTCCGTCACCGGTGCGGGAATCTGCGTGGCGCCGACCTTGACAGGTTGCCTGTTGGACCCCCGGATCCGCATTGCGCCTGCGCTTTGATGGAATTGTGCTCCATCCCAAGCTATGCTCAGCTGTAGGTTACATTGGCGGTCTCTGCGACTGAAGGGGCTGGTTATGCAATGCGCGCGGTGCGGAGGCGAGAACAAGGCCAGCAACGATTACTGCGAAAGCTGCGGTGCGCCCCTCGGAATCAAGTGCGACGCCTGTAGCCACATCAATGGAGCGACCAGTCGATTTTGCGGACGATGCAGTGCCCCTCTCACGTTGGCGGCATCTGGAAGTCCCGATCAATCTTCGCAACGCATACTCCGGTCGTTAAGCAAAAAAGGCGGAGAACGCAAACACCTCACGCTGCTCTTTGCCGATATTCGGAATTCAACAAGCCTGATTGACAGTCTGGGCGATCCTGAACTGGGGATGCGGCGTCTCGAGCCCGTGCTCAATCTCATGAAGGATGCCGTTCATCGTTACGACGGTATTGTTTCCAAGACGCAGGGCGACGGCGTGATGGCGCTCTTCGGCGCGCCGCGACCTCATGAGGACCACGCCGTCCGAGGTTGCTTGGCGGCATTGTCCATGCAGGACGCGATCGCAAGGCTTGACGATCCAAACCTGCAGGTCCGCGTTGGCCTCCACACCGGCGAAGTCGTCGTGCAGACCGTCGAGAACAGTATCTACCAAACCTACGACGCTGCGGGCGCGAACGTGCATCTTGCTCATCGCATGGAGCAGATGGCGGATGAGGGCTGCATCCTAATTACCGGCGACACCTACGCCGCGGCCAAGCAGTTCGTGGAAGTGGTGGCACTTGGCCCGCGAGCAGTTCGGGGCATCGCGGCACCAGTAGAGACATTCAAGATAACGGGGCTGAAGAACGCTCCTGCGAGTGAATTATTCCGAAGCAGGCGGCGTTTGAGCCCGCTCGTCGGGCGAAACGACCAATTTGCTGCTCTCGAACTTGAGCTAGCTAATACTCTTAAAGGCGACGGCCGGGTCGTCGGGGTCGCCGGAGAGGCCGGCATCGGCAAGAGCCGACTATGCTTCGAATTCGCCGAAAGTTGCCGACACAGGGGCATCCGCGTCTTCGAGGCGCGCGTACTGGCTCACGGACGAGCCACGCCCTTTCAGCCGGTGCTAGAATTATTGCGCGATTTCTTTGGCATCAATGCCAAGGATTCCATCGAGACGTCGCGCCACCGCGTCATCGACCGACTTGCCGCGCTCTCGTCCTCCGAGCAGGCGCAACTCCTTTTGTTGGAGTTTCTAGGACTGGCAGATCCTGCTTCCGCGGCGCCAAATCTTCCTCCCAAGGCGCGGAAAATAGAGCTGCTGCATTTTATCAGAATTTTCGCGCACACAAGCCCCCGTGACGTCGCCACTGTTGTCTTGATCGAGGATTTGCATTGGATCGATCCGGCAAGCGAAGAGTTCGTCGAGGCTTTAGCCGATGCCGTCGTCGGGACCACGGTGCTCCTTTTGGTCAATTTCAGGCCGGGCTTCGCGGCACCCTTTATGCAGCGAACGCACTATCGGCAGATCGGCGTGCCTCCCCTGGCCACCGAGCAGGCTCGCCGGCTGCTGCAAGAGCATTTTGGCGAGGATTCTTCGCTGGCGTTGCTCAGCCGGAACATCGTCGAGCGCGCGCAGGGTAACCCTTTTTTCCTCGAAGAACTCGTCAATGCCATCGCCGACCGCGGCGATTTCGAAGGCGTGAAGGGCGCATACCGCTTGAAAGGTGGCATCGATGCAATTCCGTTGCCCACGACTGTGCAAGCCGTGATTGCGGCGCGTATCGACCATCTCGAGGAAGTCGCCAAGCATGTTCTTGAAACTGCTTCTGTGATCGGCCGTGTAGTCGCACTACCCATCCTGCAACACGTCACAAGTCTACCCCACGACGAACTGTCCGAAGCCATCTGGCATCTCAGACAAGCTGAGCTGCTTTACGACCTGCCGCCCTACGGCCAGGGACTTCATGCGTTTCGGCATCCTCTGATTCAGGAGGTTGCCTACGGGTCTCTGCTGCACGAGCGGCGGCGCGATCTACATGGCTTGGTCGCGCGTGCGATCGAGACACTTTTTCGGGCAGACGAACAGGCAGGGCTTCTAGCTTACCACTTGGAACAGGCCGGCGAGACGGTTAAGGCGGCAGGCCAATATGCGCGTGCGGCGATTTGGGCTGGTGCCAACGATACCAGCCAGGCGTTGCGAATCTGGAAAAAGGTACGCGAACTTCTGCTGGATCAACCAACGTCTACGACAGTAAGCTACATGCGCATGATGGCCAGTGGCCAGATCGTCAATTTTAGCTGGCGCGAGGGAATTCTCGCCGATGATACCAAGGCTTATTTTGAAGAAGCGCTGCAGCTCGCTATCGCCGCGAGCGACATACGTGCAATCGTGCTAATCAATGCGGCGTACGGGAGAGTGTTGGCGAACGGCGGGTCGGCCGACGAATATGTTGGACGGATCCGAGAAGCCCTAGTCCTTGCCGAGGGGGGCACTGACGCGAGCGTTCAAATCACCCTGAAAGCTGTCTTGTGCCACGCTCTTCGGCTATCCGGCCGGATGTCCGAGGCGCTTAATATTAACATCGAGGCAACAGACCTCTTGTACGAGGTCGGAAAATTCGATCGGCAGGTGCTCGGCTTCGATATCGAAGTGTGGCTAACGGCGATGCGCGGGCAAACGTTGGTCATGCTAGGCCGCTACGACGAAGCCCGCCCTTTCCTCGACCGCGTTTTGCAAATGGACGAAGCACATGTCGACGCGTTCCACTACGTCATACCGAGCTTGGCCTATGTGGACATGGCCTGGGCCACCGGTGACTGCACCCTCGCGCAAACCCATGCCGACCGGGCGTTTTCTCTTGCCCTAAAAAATGACAAGCCGTCCCAGCGGCTTTTGAGGGTGTATGCCCAGGTATCCCGCGGATTGTCTCATGTCACCGCGGGACGGTTCGACGCTGCGATCGAAGACTTTTCAGATGCGCTGCTCTTCGCCAGGTCGAAAACAATCGGCCTCGAATACGAACCTCGTATTCTCGCAGATCTAGCAAATGCATACCGGTTGAACGGCGATATTCCTTCCGCCCTGACGACAGTGGATGAAGCAATCATGGTCGCCACCACACGACACAGTCGCGTTGTAGAATGCCTGGCACGCATTGTGCGCGCAGAGGCACTGTTGGAATCCACGATCGAGGATCGTAGAACCGAAGCGAAGGGTGAACTTATGCGCGCAAAAGCACTCGCGCGCGCGAATGGCATCGGCATCTTTGGGCAACTCTTTGGGCAACTCATAGAGAATCTTACAGAAGACCGTCTGAACCAACGTAACTTGCCAGCAAAGTCTATTGCTGGATGATCTAGAGCGGGCAGATCGTGCAATGTCGCCTTATGCACGAAACGGACTCGCCGACGCGTTTGGTGAGGTCCTTCTTGAGGGTAGACCGGAAGTAGGCGGCGCGCGGTCAAAGTGACGCGATTGACCGTGCGCCCCGAGGGCGCGAACTATCAGTGAGGGAGGGTCTCACCCGGATAATTGTCGATTGGTCCGGAAGCTGGCAGGCGGCTCGG
>JBATYU010000265.1:0-1688 GCA_049674245.1 Bradyrhizobium sp.
TAAAGCTTGAGCAGCGGCGACGGATGGTATCCCGGCCGGCCGGTCGCTGCCGGGGTGACGCCATCGAACCCCAGCTCGCGCAGTTCCAGCGCATCGACGAACACATCGACCGCACGAACAGGATTGCCCCCGTCCACCCAATCATCAAGGCATTCCGGCAACAGTGTCGTCTGCTGGCGATCCGCCCCTCGAACGAAACCCTTCATCATCCCCCCGCGATTCAGCAAGGGAATCATAGCATCGGTCAGGTTTTCACACAGTCTGGGTCAAAAGGCGAAATACTCGCTGCGAGCAGATGTTTTCCGCTTCACCCCTAACAACGGACATGCGGTGACAGCACCGCCATGACCGTTTCGTGCCGCCAGAAGCCGATATCCTATTTAGTCTTCACCATGACCACAGCGCCGCTTGACCAGTCAATGTAGAGACGGCGAAAATCCTGCTTCGCGGCCAGTGCCTCCATGAGCGGTGGGATCTTCACCGCATGCTCAGGCGGCCACATCGGATGGGGCTTGGTATCGTCGCAGATGTAGATACCGCCAGGGCGCAGCAATGCGAGCGCTTCGTTCAGAAGAGTGTGCTTGCCGGCCCCGCCATCGGCAAAGATGAGATCGAAAGAGTTCGGGGGGTCACGCCGTATCGTCACAGCGGCATCCTCAGAGAGGATCGTCAATCTCGGGTCCGTTCCCAGATGCGTTCGGGCGATGGCCTGAACCGTGGGATCAATATCAACCGTGGTTAGCCGTGCCGTGGCATCCATGCCGTCCAACAACCAGCAGGTTCCGACGCCCGTTCCGGTGCCGGTCTCAAGCATCCGACCGCCGGGCTTCGAAGCGGCCATCACACGAAGCAAGGCCCCCACTGGTGGCCAGCTCCACTTCATAAAGCCGATCCTTCGCGTATCGGCTATGATGGCTTCATATGCCTTGGGTGGGGGTTGAAACGTGGACTCGTCCATGAGGTGCCTTTCTCAAAAGCCACGGAAATTTATATCACTGCGGCCTACGCCATCGAGACCAAATGTCCGCTAAGGGGTCAATAGCGGAACTGGTGCTGAGTCGAACTCGGGACCACAAATCTCTTTATGATCCAAGTTCGTCGAGCAGCGCGGTAGCTTCTTTGAAATCGGGCATATCGTGTCCCTCGGCGCAAAAGTTGCAAATCGACGTCAGGAGATCGCGTCCTTCTTTGCGTTTGCCTTGGCGGCGCCATATACCGACGAGCCCGATTGCGGCCCGCAACTCGAACACCTTAGCGCCTTGCGCGATCGCAAGTTCCAAGGATCGTCTCAAACTTGCTTCCACCACTTCGTCAGCTTGACCAGACGCTTGCATCAATCCTGCACGAATTTGGAAAAGCCGGGGCAGGTAGAATGACTCGCCAATATCCGACGCGATACGCAGCGCTTTCTCTATCTGCCTCAAGCCATCGGCATATCGCCCAAGCATCAGATAGATATCGGCAATCGCGCTGTAACCCCGTGACAGAAAGATTCTATGACCGGAACGTTCGAGCAGGGTTATGCCTTGCTCGGCCAGCTCCAGTCCCTCCACCGCCTTGTCTGAACACGCCAACGCCCAGCCGCGATAGACAAGCCCCATCGCCAGTGGCAGGGGAAGCCCGTACTGCTCGGCAAGTTTCACAAGTTCGGCCGTGCCTGCGGCCACGGCCGCAATATCCCGGCAAGT
>JBATYU010000266.1:0-16270 GCA_049674245.1 Bradyrhizobium sp.
CCTCCGATGCGGTGACGATCACCGAGCCCTTGTCTTCAAGCCCGAGCGAGGCCCGCGCCTCGGCCTCGGCCTGCGCTTCCGCCATCTGCTCGATGACGCGGCGTTCGCTGTTCAACCGGTCGAGCTCGGCGGCGATCCGCGCTGCTTCCGAGATGTCGCCTTCCAGCAGCAGCCGCACGCCGAGATCGGCGCGGCCGATGCGGCCGCCGGCATTGATGCGCGGCCCCAGCATGAAGCCGAGATGCCAGGCCTCCGGCGGGCCGTTCAGCCGCGACACATCCATCAGCGCGGTGTGGCCGACATGATCGCGACGGCGCATCGCGATCAAACCCTTCGCGACAAAGGCGCGGTTGAGCCCGATCAAGGGCGCTACATCGGCGACCGTGCCGAGCGCCACGTGATGCAGCATGCCCAGCAAATCCGGCTCCGGCATTTCGTTGGTCCAGAATCCCCGCGCCCGCAATTCCCGGTTGACCGCAACCAGCGTGATCAGCACAAGCCCGACCGCGGCAAGATGCCCGAGGCCTGAGAGATCGTCCGGACGGTTCGGATTGACCAGCGCATCCACGATCGGCAACTCGTCGCCGCATTGATGGTGGTCGATGACGACGACCGACATTCCGAGCCGCGCCGCTTCCGCGAGCGGCTCGATGCTGGTGGTGCCGCAATCGACCGCCACCAAGAGCGTCGCGCCCTTGCCTGCGAGCATGCGGACGGCCTCGATATTGGGGCCATAGCCTTCAAAAATCCGGTCGGGAATATGAATCAGCGGATCGAGCCCGCAGTGGCGCAGATGCCAGGCGAGCAGGGCCGCCGACGTCGCGCCGTCGACGTCGTAGTCGCCAAAGATCGCGACCTGCTCGCCCCGAATTGCTGCGTCCGCGATGCGTTTGGCGGCGGTTTCCATCTGCGTCACGGTAAAGGGGTCAGGCATCAATTTACGGATCGTCGGATCGAGAAAATCCTCGACCGCATCGATCTCGACGTCGCGCCCGGCGAGTACTCGCGCCAGCATTTCCGGCAGTTGATGGCGTTGCGCGATCGCAAGCGAGCGCGCCGCACCACGGGCATCGAGCCGGTCGCGCCACAGCTTGCCGGTTAGGGAATGCACGACGCCGAGGAACGCCGGCGGCGCCTCGGTCGGGAATGCGGATGCGGGAAGCGTCATGATGCTTTCGGCAAATAAACATGAAGCGCGATTCTGCCAACATCGTGCCCCGGATGCTGCGCAGCGCGCAAGCGGTGCACTGCTAAGCCGAGGCCCATGCACTCCACGATACGATGGGTCCCGGCCCGGGTCCGGGACACGAGTTCGGAACTAACATCCCATCTTGTCGGCGATGCCGCCAAAATCCTTGACCACGATATCCCAATCGCCCGTGGCCTCGAAATCGTATTTCTGCAGCGGGCCATATTCGGTCGGCCGCGCGACGAAGGCGGTCTTTAGTCCAAGCTTCTGCGCGGCCTTGAGATCGTGGTTATGCGCGGCCACCATCATCACCTGCTCCGGCGGCAGGCACAGCAGTTTTGCGGCACCGAGATAGGTTTCGGGATCGGGCTTGTAGTGCTCGAACAGCTCGGCCGACATGATCAGGTCCCACGGCAGGCCTGCGAACTTTGCCATGTTGGTCAAGAGCGCGACATTGCCGTTCGACAGCGGCGAGATGATGTACTTCGTCTTTAGCCGCGCTAGACCCGCGACACTGTCCGGCCACGGATGCAGCCGGTGCCAGCCCATGGTGAGATAATGCAGATCGGTGTCTGTCAAACCCGATATCGAAAACTGCGCAACCAGTTTTTCCAGCGACTGACGATGGAGCTTGTCCAGCATCACATAGCCGCGTTCGGGGTGTTTCCTCACCTCATCCATCGAGGCGGCATAGACGGCACGCCAGCCATCGACCAGTGCGGTCCAGTCGGCCTTGATGCCGCGCCTTTCCGACCATTTGGTGAAATCCGCGATCAGGCTGGTGCGCCAATCGACGACGGTGCCGAACACATCGAACACCATCGCCTTCACCGCGGAAAGATCGGACATGCTCGCTCCCCGTTTCTTCTATTTTGTCATTCCGGGATGGTCCGAAGGACCAGACCCGGAATCTCGAGATTCCGGGTTCGCGCTTCGCGCGCCCCGGAATGACTGCTTTAGTCGAGGTGGAATTTTTCGAGCTGGCGGTGCTCGGCTTTGATGTAGCGCACGGTGCCAGTGACCGAGCGCATCACCACCGTCTCCGTCTCGATGACGTCGTCCTTGCGAAACTTGACGCCCGACAACAGCGAACCCGTGGTGACGCCGGTTGCCGCAAACAGGCAGTCGCCCCTCACCATGTCTTCGATGCCATAGATCATCTTGGGATCGTTGACACCCATCTTGCGGGCGCGCTCGCGCTTCTCTTCGGTGTCGAGGATGAGCCGGCATTGCATCTGGCCGCCGATGCAGCGAAGCGCCGCTGCCGCCAGCACGCCTTCGGGCGCGCCGCCGGTGCCGATATACATGTCGACCCCGGTGTTATCGGGATCGGCGCAATGGATCACGCCGGCGACGTCGCCATCGGTGATCAGCCGGACCGCGGCCCCGGTCGAGCGCACGCCGGCAATGATCTCGGCATGGCGCGGACGATCCAGCACCAACACCGTGATCGCGGAGGGATCAACGCCCTTCGCCCTCGCCAGACGCTGGACATTGTCGGCCGGCGAGGCATCGAGCTCGACCACGCCTTTGTTGTAGCCCGGACCGACCGCGATCTTTTGCATGTAGACGTCGGGCGCGTGCAACAGCGTGCCGCCATCGGCCATCGCCATGGTCGCGATCGCGCCCGGCATGTTCTTGGCGCACAACGTGGTGCCTTCGAGCGGATCGACGGCGATATCGACTTGCGGGCCGGCATTGATCCCGACCTTCTCACCGATGAACAGCATCGGCGCTTCGTCGCGTTCGCCCTCGCCGATCACCACGGTACCTTCGATCGGCAATTTGTTGAGCTCGCGCCGCATCGCGTCGACCGCCGCCTGGTCGGCTGCCTTTTCATTGCCATGGCCGCGCAGCCGCGCCGCCGACACCGCCGCGCGCTCCGTCACCCGCACGATTTCGAGCGTCAGGATGCGCTCCAGCAATAGCTGCGGCGGAACGGAAATATGGGTCGACATCGCAAAACTCCTCAAGCCTTTGTGGCGGACCGTTCGGCCGCAATCAATCCTTCAACGCACGACCGGTTCGAACCATGCCTTAGTTTTTCTCAATCCGTATCACCTGCGGTCGGCCGCTGATCACCTTGTCGCGCTGCACGGCCTCGAGCGCGCGGTACACCGCGTCCTCGCTGGTTGCGTAAGTAATCAGAATGACCGGCACCGGCGAAGCCTTGTGTGCGGTTCCCGTTACGTCGACGCCGTCGGGATGACGCTGCACGATCGATTCGATGGAAATCTTCTGTTGCGCGAGCCGGGTGGCGATGGTCGCGGCAGTGCCGGCAAGGTCCCGCGCCATCAATCGGATATAGTAACCGCCCTCGTGACGCTCCATCGGCGCCTTCGTGGTCGCGCGCAAGCGCTCCACCGGGCGCCCGAACGGCTTGGCGCGGATGCCGCGGGCGACATCGACGATATCGGCAACGACGGCTGAAGCCGTCGCCGCGCCGCCGGCGCCGGGACCGACCAGCGTGATCGGCGGAATCCCCGCACCGTCGATGGTGAGCGCATTCGTCACCCCCATCACCTGCGCGATCGAGGACGATTTTGGCACCATGGTCGGATGAACGCGTTGCTCGATGCCCTTGGCGGTGCGCACCGCGACTCCGAGCAGCTTGACGCGATAGCCGAGCTCGGCCGCAGCGCGCAGGTCTTCCGGCGCGATCGACGAAATGCCTTCGACATAGACCGCGCTCTGCGCGACCTTGGTGCCGAACGCGAGGCTCGCAAGGATCGCAAGCTTCTGCGCGGTGTCATGGCCGTCGACATCGAATGTGGGATTGGCCTCGGCGTAGCCGAGCCGTTGGGCGTCCTTCAGGCATTGCGCGAATGACAGCCCCTCCTCTTCCATCCGAGTCAGGATGTAATTGCAGGTGCCGTTGAGGATGCCGTAGACGCGGTTGATGTTGGTCCCGGAAAGACCCTCGCGCAGGGTCTTGATGATGGGGATCGCCGCACCAACGGCCGCCTCGAAATTCAGGGCACCGCCATGCTTCTCGGCGGCCAGCGCCAGCCGCAAGCCATGTTTGGCGATCAACGCCTTGTTGGCGGTCACCACCGACTTACCCGACTTCAGCGCCGTCTCGATCGCCGATAGCGCAGGCTCCCCCGACCCGCCCATCAGTTCAACCAGGCAATCGATGTTGGGATCGCTCGCAAGCTCAAGCGGATTCCTGGCCCAGGCGATGCCGCTGAGACTGACGCCGCGCTTCTTCGCCTTGGAGCGCGCGGTGACGGCGACCACGCGCACGCCGCGTCCTGAGCGCGCGGACAAAGCGCGGCCCTGCTCTTCAATGAGGCGGACGACTTCAGCGCCGACAGTGCCGAGTCCCGCAATACCCACTTTCAGGGGTGCGACCATTACGCGGTGACCTGCCGGAAAAAACGTTTGATAGGCATGATCTCATCCGAAAACCGTCTCCGTCCTCGGGTCAAGCCGGAGGACATGCTTTCCGGGATCATGCCTAACGCCGATTGGCGAGGGGAACCACGTTGTGCAACGTTTCAAGGCCGCTTTCAAGGAAGCGGCGCACACCGCGGGCGGCCTGGCGGATACGTTGCTCGTTCTCCACCATGGCGATCCGGACATAGCCCTCGCCGTGCTCGCCGAAGGCGACACCGGGCGAAACCACGACGCCGGATTTCTCCACCATCAGGGTCGCGAATTGCATGCTGCCGACGTCCCGGAACGCTTTGGGCAAGGGCGCCCACGCGAACATCGACGCCTCTGGCGGCGGAATATCCCAGCCCGCGCGTCCGAACGACTCCACCAGTGCGTCGCGACGTTTGCGATAGGTGTCGCGCATCTCGCGGATGCAATCCTCCGGACCGTTCAGCGCGGCGGTCGCGGCCACTTGAATGGGCGTGAACGCGCCGTAATCGAGATAGGATTTTACCCGCGCCAGCGCTGCGATGATGCGGTCATTGCCGACGGCAAATCCCATGCGCCAACCGGCCATCGAGAACGTCTTCGACATCGAGGTGAATTCGACCGTCACGTCGATCGCGCCGGGGACCTGTAGCACCGAAGGCGGCGGGTTCTGGTCGTTGAAATAGACCTCAGCATAGGCGAGATCCGACAGGATGAAGATCTCGTGCTTCTTCGCGAACGCCACCAGATCCCGGTAGAAGTCGAGGTCGGCGACGTAAGCCGTCGGATTGGAGGGATAGCAGACCACCAGCGCCAGGGGTTTTGGAATCGAATGGATGATGGCGCGCTCGACGGACTCGAAGAATTGCGGCGTCGGCTCCGAGGGCACCGAGCGGATCACGCCGCCCGCCATCAGGAAGCCAAAGGCGTGGATCGGATAGCTCGGGTTCGGACACAGCACGACATCGCCGGGCGCGGTGATCGCCTGCGCCACATTGGCAAAGCCCTCTTTCGAGCCCAGCGTTGCAACGATCTGAGTCTCCGGATTGAGCTTCACACCAAAACGCCGCGCATAATAAGCCGCCTGCGCCTTGCGCAGGCCGGGAATTCCGCGCGAGGCGGAGTAACGGTCGGTCCGCGGCTTGCCCAGCGTTTCCTTTAGTTTTTCGATGACATGGGCCGGCGTCGACAGGTCCGGATTGCCCATACCGAGATCGATAATGTCGGCGCCGGCATTCCGCGCAGCCGCCTTGGCCTGATTGACTTGCTCGAACACGTAAGGCGGCAGACGGCGGATGCGGTAAAAATCTTCCATGGGTCCTAGGCTCCGGCAGCCGGTACGAGGCAGAATCGCTTCCCTCCGGGAAGGCGAAACGGTATTCGGCTTCGTCCGGAAATCACGCTAAATCAGGGATTTAGGGCGAAGTCTGGCGCAAAAGCTTTAATCCCCGCCCTGATGTAAGCGCGAAATTGGTCTCTTTTATCACGGACCGGGGCGCGCGCCAGCTTCAACTCACTTGGCGGCAGAGTTCTGGGCGTTGGCGGTGGAGCCCTGCGCATTGACGGCTTGGGCTTGGCGGTCGCGGGCGGCAATCAGCTCGGCCTCGATCTTGGTGCGCTCCTTCGGCGGTATCACCTCCGCATCGCGATCCGGAGGCAAATCATGCACCGGAAGGTAAGCGCCCGCCTCCTTGGGCCGCGCGGGCGCATCCGACGGCGTGCCGACAACCGGCAAATCGGCGATCGTACTCGAGCAGCCACCAAGGGTAAGCGCCGCCGTCAGCAGCACCCCCCAAACGACCACCCTGCTTTGCCGGCCTGCCGACATCTCGACGAACGTCCCCGCTTCACTGCTCCCGTATGCCCTGGCCTTTATTTCGTCAGCGACGGTTCCGGGCCAAACCATTGTCGTCCGAAACGATTAAAGGCTGAAGAGCAAATCGCACCGTTGGGACCTCAATGTGTCAGAACCAAGATAATATTTCGCAGTGCAGCACATCCAGGACCCAAGGTTAACCTCAAATCCGTGGCCGGCGACGGTGCGGTGACGAACCCGAAATGAAGCGTTAGTGTCTACCATCATGACTGACGTCATCGTCGAGACCAAGGATACCAAAAAGTTCGACCCGGAAGCATTTGCGATGAATATCGCAAAGGCCATGGAGAACAGCGGCCGCGCGCTCGCGGCCTATCTGAAGCCGCGCGAGAGTGGCGAACTCAAGGACAACCCGCCAAGCGAAATCGCCGAGGTGATCAAGACATTCAGCACTGTCGCGGAATACTGGCTGACCGACGACGCACGCTCGTCCGATCTGCAGACCCGCATCGCCAAGGACTATCTGGACCTCTGGGGCTCGTCCGTGCGCCGCCTCGCCGGCGAAGAAGTGCGGCCGGCGATCGAGCCCTCGCCGCGCGACAAGCGTTTCAAGGACCCCGAGTGGAAATCAAACCAGTTTTTCGATTTCGTGATGCAGCTCTATCTGCTGACGACGCGGTGGGCGCAGGATCTGGTGCGCGACGCCGAAGGTGTCGATCCGCACACCCGCAAGAAGGCCGAGTTCTACATGCAGCAGATCACGAACGCGATCGCGCCGTCCAATTTCGTTCTGACCAATCCGGAAGTGCTGCGCGAGACGCTGTCGTCCAATGGCCAAAATCTGGTGCGCGGCATGACGATGCTGGCGGAGGATATCGAGGCCGGACACGGCACGCTGCGCATCCGCCAGTCCGATCCGTCCAACCTTACGGTCGGCGTCAACATGGCGACCACGCCGGGCAAAGTGATTTTCCAGAACGAGCTGATGCAGCTCATCCAGTATGATCCCGCGACCGAGAGCGTGCTGCGCACGCCGCTTTTGATCGTGCCGCCCTGGATCAACAAGTTCTACATCCTCGATCTCAGGCCCGAGAAATCCTTCATCAAATGGTGCGTCGATCAGGGCATCACCGTATTCGTGATCTCCTGGGTCAACCCGGACAGGGAGCTCGGCAAGAAGACCTTCGAGGATTACATGAAGCAAGGCCCGCTGACGGCGATGGACGTCATCGAACAGGTCACCGGCGAGATGAAGATCCACACCGCCGGCTATTGTGTCGGCGGCACGTTGCTGGCCACGACGCTGGCCTGGCTCGCTGAAAAACGCCGGGTGCGCGTCACCTCGGCGACTTTCTTCGCGGCCCAGGTTGATTTCACCCACGCCGGCGACCTTTTGGTGTTCGTCGACGAGGCGCAGATCTCGGCGCTTGAGCGCGACATGGAGGAAGCGGGCGTGCTCGAAGGCAGCAAGATGGCGATGGCCTTCAACATGCTGCGCTCGAATGATCTGATCTGGTCCAACGTCGTCAGCAATTATCTGAAGGGGCAGCCGCCCTCTTCCTTCGACCTGTTGCACTGGAATTCGGACGCAACAAGGATGCCCGCGGCAAACCATTCCTACTACTTGCGCAACTGCTATCTGGAAAACCGGCTTTCCACCGGCAGCATGGTGATGGACGACACGCTGCTCGACCTGTCGAAGGTGAAGGTGCCGGTCTACAATTTGGCGACGCGCGAGGATCACATCGCGCCGGCGGAATCCGTGCTCTACGGCTCCCAGTTCTTCGGCGGCCCCGTGAAATACGTGCTATCCGGGTCCGGCCATATCGCCGGCGTGGTCAACCCGCCGTCGGGAGGCAAGTACCAGTTCTGGACCAACGACAACATCAAGGACGTTTCGCTCGCCGACTGGATCAAGGGCGCGCAGGAACACAAGGGCTCGTGGTGGCCGGATTGGCGGGCGTGGCTGGAGAGCATCGACGCGGAGCAGGTCCCCGCGCGTGCTGTTGGCAGCGAGACCATGCCGCCGATCGAGGATGCGCCCGGCAGTTACGTCCGGGTCCGCGCGTAGCGCGACGATGCGCGCTCAGGTATAAAAGTCCGTCTCGATCAGCGAGACTCGACTCAAATCGAGGGGAAACCGATGACGCGTGAATTGTTCTGGCTGACGTTGACGGTGATTCTGACCGGCCTGTTGTGGGTGCCCTACAGCCTTAATCGCTGCCAGGTTCGCGGCCTCTCCGGCGCGATGGCCAATCCGTCGCGCAACGACAAGCCGCACGCCGAATGGGCCACCCGCTTGATGTTCGCGCACGACAACGCGGTCGAGAACCTCGTGATCTTCGCGCCGCTGGTCTTGATCCTCAATGCGATCGACTATTCCACCAAATGGACCGTGCTCGCCTGCGCGATCTATTTCTGGGCCCGCCTCGCCCACCTGCTCGTCTACACGCTCGGCCTGCCGGTGTTCCGGACGCTTGCCTTCACCGTCGGCTTCCTGGCGCAGGCGGTGCTGGCGCTGGCGATTTTCAAGGTGTTTTGATTTCCAGCGTGTCCCGGACGCGGTGCAGCGTTCTTCACGCTGCTCCGCGCAGCCGCGACCCATGACGCCCAGATTTAGAATGGGCCCCGGCTCTGCAGCGCACCGCGAACGCGCTGCACGGCGTCCGGGGCACCCTCACGGAAAACAGCGCGATCGGGTTGGCTTCAGCTTTATGAATCGGCAAGGCCGAGCATCAGCCGCATGTTCTGCACCGCCGCACCAGAGGCGCCCTTACCCAGATTGTCGAGGCGCGCGACGAGAACCGCCTGAGCGTATTGCTGGCTCGCAAAGACATAAAGCTCAAGCCTATTGGTCTCGTTGAGCGCCTCAGGTTCGATGCGTCCGCTCCTTGCAGCCTCGTTGTCGAGGGGCATGACCGAGACATAGCGGCTCCCCGCGTAACGCTTCGCCAACGCGGCATGCAGGTCGGCACCATCGGGCTTGGCCGGAAGCGTGTCGAGATGCAAAGGCACCGACACCAGCATGCCCTGCCGGTAGTCGCCGACCGACGGAACAAAGATCGGACGCCGCACGAGATTTGAGTAAAGCTGCGTCTCCGCCAAATGCTTGTGCTCGAAGCCGAGGCCATAGAGTTCAAAGGCCGGTGCCGTGTCGCCTTCGAAACGTTCGATCATGGACTTGCCGCCACCCGAATAACCGCTCACCGCATTGATGGTGACGGGATAATCCGCGGGCACCAGTCTCGCATCCACGAGCGGCCGCAGCAGCGCCACCGCGCCTGTCGGATAGCAACCCGGGTTTGAGACTTTCCGTGCGATGCGGATCTTGTTCGCCTGATCCGGCGCGAGCTCCGGAAAACCGTAGGTCCAGTCACCGGCGACGCGAAAGGCCGTCGATGCGTCCAGCACCTTGGGTGCCACAGCTCCCATGCTGTCGATCAGCGCAACGGTCTCGCGCGCGGCATCATCCGGCAAGCACAGGATGACGAGGTCCACTTCCTCCATCAACGCGCGTTTTGCCCGCGTATCCTTGCGGTTTTCCTCAGCAATGCTCCTAAGCGTGACGTCGTTCTGCAGGCTAAGGCGCTCGCGAATCCCAAGGCCCGTCGTTCCAGCCGCGCCATCAACGAACACGGTTGGCCGCGCAGAGGCGCCGGTAGTCAAGGGTTGGCCTTTCGGCTGCTTGGTGTCAGAGAGGCTCATGGCGCGTTCCTTCAATCCGCGGGTACACTGACAGGCGTCGATGACTTGTAGTCCGCCGGGTCAGATCGCGCTGCTTTTTTTGAGGAAACGCCGCGGGACCGGATCCGGCGGCAGAGGCGACGATCTTAAACGCAGACGTCCGCCCGTACCGCGAAGGTGCGGCGGCGGCGAGCAATCAGGATGGTCGCGGTATCAAACATGGGCGCGGCTATAAGGCCGCGCCCGCGTCGCGTCAAGAAAAACCGCTCAAATCGATGGATTCCATGGCGCGGGAACGACCCGGTAACCGCTGCCGTCCTTTTCGATGTTGCCGAGCCCGGGGAACGGATAGTGGAAGCCCTGCACTTGCAGCTTCTCGGCAACCAGCATGTCGTAGACCCGGCGGCGGGTCGTTTCGGCGACGTCGCCGTCCTGGTCGAAGAACGCATGCCAGCCCGGATTGGCCGCGAACAGGCAAGGATTATTGGTGACATCCGACTGGATGTAGACCTTGCCGGAACCTGACGACAGCACATAGGAGGTGTGGCCCGGCGTATGGCCGACGGTATCGACCGGGAGCAGCCCCGGTGCGACTTCCTTGTCCCACTCGTAGGGCGTGACCTTCTTCTTCAGCGCCGCCTCGAAGATGTTGCGGTTGTTCTTGAACAGACCCTTCATGCGATCGTTCGAAGCGCGGCTCATCTCACCGTCGTCCATCCAGAATTTCCACTCGGTCGCCGGCACCAGAACTTCGGCGTTCGGGAATGCCAGGGTGCCGTCGGCGGTCAGCAGACCGTTCACGTGATCGCCGTGGAAATGCGAGATCACCACCATGTCGACAGCCTTGGGGTCGAATCCCGCCGCCACCATGTTGCTGGGGAACAGGCCGACATTGCCCTTGCTCGACGCAAACGCGGCAGGGCCGTTCCCGGTGTCGAGCACCACGAGCTTGCCAGCGGTATTGATCACCAGCGGCGCAAAATGGAAAGTGACCTTGTCTCTCGGCTGAAACGCCTTGTCGAGGGCAGCGTTGACCTCGTCCTTCTTCGCGTTCGCCACCAAGGTATCGGCAAGCGGAAACGTATTGGCGCCGTCGGAAACGACGGTGACCTGGATGTCGCCGACCTTGTAGCGATAGAAGCTCGGCGCCTGCTTGTCCGCCACCGGTGCGGCGGCGCGCGCAGGCGCTGAAACCAACAGCGGTGCGGCCGCGACCGCAGCAGCTCCGGTCAGTGCGTCACGTCGTGATATTGTCATCTGATATTCTCCCAGTGCGCGCCCCGAAAGTTCCGAACGATTTGCCCGCTCTTGTCGCTGTCCGCTTGTTTTTCGCCGCAACCGAGGATTGCCGCAAGCGGCTTTTGCTGTGGGTAACACCCGGGTCCCCGGCTTATTCCGCGGCCGCTATCACACCGCGCGCCATATCCATTCAATGATCTGCGCAATCACGTCGCCGAACAGCAAAAGCGCCGCCGACCAGACCAGCGCAGAGACGAAATTGGCGATCTGAAAGCTCCAATACGGCATCTCGAATATCCCGGCGGCGAGCGGCACCGAGGCCCGCAAGGGGCCGAAGAAGCGGCCGATGAAAATGCTCGGCACGCCCCATTTCTGCACAAAGGCCTCGCCGCGCGGCAACAGTTCGGGGTAGCGCGATAGCGGCCACATCTGCGCGACGTGCTCCTTGAACTTGTAGCCGAACCAGTAGGAGACCCAATCGCCAAGCGCGGCCCCAATGCCGCCGGCGATCCAGACCGGCCAGAACGAGATGCCGCTGGCGCCGATCAGCGCGCCGATCGCAACCAGCGCTCCCCAGGCCGGGATCAACAACGAAATGAAGGCAAGCGATTCGCCGAACGCCAGCACCAGCACGATCGGTGCGGCCCACGCCTGATGGATGCGCACGAAATCGGCCAAGGCGTGCGCAAAATCTTCCATTTCCGAAAACGCCTTCCCGCCCTTTGTTTTTGGCCTTGAACCTTTTTGCGGATTCGATGCCAAAAGCAGGTAAGCCAGCCCTTCGCGTGACTTCAAGTCACAAAGGCAGATACAAGACGTGAACTTGCCGTCTCCCCAATCGCTTACAATCCCCGCTTAAGCCTGAGGAAACCTGGATGATCGGACCGTTGATGATGTGCGTGAGCGTTGTGATTCTATTGGCCGGGATGCTCGCCGGCATCGTGATGGGTATCAAGCAGGACTTCGCGCTCGCGCCGGCGCACACGCATCTCAACCTGGTTGGCGGTGTGCTGTTGTTCCTGTTCGGGCTGTATTACCGGCTCATTCCGACCGCCGGAACCGACCGGCTCGCGAAGGTCCAGGGCTGGCTGCACATGATCGGCGCGATTGTGTTTCCTGCCGGCGTCGCCATCGTCATTCTGAAGGGCGAATCGCTGGTCGCGATACCGATCGCGGGCTCGTTGATCGTGGTCGCGGCGATGGCGCTGTTTGCCGTGATCGTGTTCCGGACTGCGCCGGGCTGAACCTCCACGGGTCACTTTTTAAGCCCAACCATGGCATAGTCAGAGCAATCGATTCGCTTGCGGGAACCCGCGCGCCAACATATGAAGACCCATGGCCAAATCATTGAAAGCACTTGCTAAAAACAAGGCACCCAACGACCTGTTCGGCGCCGGTGAACCAAAGGGGCGCGCCGCCCTCAAAGTCGCCTCGCGTTCTGGAGACGCCGAATCCGGCTACACCGCGCGCGACATCGAAGTGCTTGAGGGCCTGGAGCCGGTGCGGCGCCGGCCCGGCATGTATATCGGCGGCACCGACGAGAAGGCGCTGCATCATCTGTTCGCGGAAGTCATCGACAACGCCATGGATGAAGCGCTGGCAGGCCATGCCTCCTTCATCGAGGTGGAACTCGCCGCCGACGGATTTTTGACCGTCACCGATAACGGCCGCGGCATCCCCGTCGATCCGCATCCGAAATTCCCGAAGAAGTCGGCGCTCGAAGTCATCATGTGCACGCTGCATTCCGGCGGCAAATTCGATTCCAAAGTCTACGAGACCTCGGGCGGCCTGCACGGCGTCGGCGTGTCCGTGGTGAACGCGCTGTCCTCGCGGCTCGAAGTCGAGGTCGCGCGCAGCCAAAAGCTCTATCGCATGGCGTTCGAGCGCGGCCATCCCAAGGGCAAGCTCGAAGACCTCGGCAAGATCAACAACCGCCGCGGCACCAAAATCCGGTTTCGGCCGGACGCCGAGATTTTCGGCGCCAAGGCGACCTTCAAACCGCAGCGCCTCTTCAAGATGACGCGCTCCAAGGCCTATCTGTTCGGCGGCGTCGAGATCCGCTGGCGTTGCGCGCCGGAGCTTCTGAAAGGCGTTGAAGATGTCCCGGCCGAGGACAGTTTTCACTTCCCGGGCGGGTTGAAGGATTTCCTCGGCGCGGCGATCCACAATGACACCCTGGTGCACCCCGATATTTTCTCGGGGAAATCCGGACGCACCGGCGCCCACGGCGCCTGCGAATGGGCGGTCGCATGGACCGCCGATGCCGACGGCTTCCTGTCTTCCTATTGCAACACGGTGCCGACGCAGGACGGCGGCACCCATGAATCGGGCATGCGCAGCGCCATGCTGCGCGGCCTGAAGGATCACGCCGAGCGCGTCGGCCAGGGCAAGCGCGCCGCCAGCGTGACGTCGGAAGACGTCATGGTCGGTGCCGCCGTGATGCTCTCGGTGTTCGTGCGGGAGCCGGAATTCCAGGGCCAGACCAAGGACCGCCTGGCCACCGCCGAAGCGCAGCGCATCGTCGAGCAGGCCATCAAGGACCCTTTCGATCATTGGCTGTCGGGCAATCCGCTGCAGGCCAACAGGCTCCTGGATTTCGTCGTCGAGCGCGCCGAAGAACGGCTGCGCCGCCGCGCCGAGAAGGAAATCTCGCGCAAGACCGCGGTGAAGAAGCTGCGCCTTCCTGGCAAGCTTGCCGACTGCACCAACACCGCGGCCGAAGGAAGCGAGCTTTTCATCGTCGAAGGTGATTCCGCCGGCGGCAGCGCCAAGCAGGCGCGCGACCGCAAGACGCAGGCGATTTTGCCCCTACGCGGAAAAATCCTCAACGTCGCCTCGGCCGGCAAGGACAAGCTGACGGCGAATGCGCAGCTTGCCGACCTGATGCAGGCGATCGGTTGCGGCACGCTCGCACAGTATCGCGAGGAAGATTTACGCTATTCGCGCATCATCGTCATGACCGACGCCGATGTCGACGGCGCCCATATCGCCTCGCTCCTGATCACCTTCTTCTATCGGCAGACGCCGCGGCTGATCGACGAGGGCCATCTCTACCTCGCGGTGCCGCCGCTCTATAAGCTGACCCACGGCAGCAAGACGGTCTACGCCCGCGACGACGCCCACAAGGCTGCGCTCCTGAAGAGCGAATTCAACGCCAACGCCAAGGTCGACATCGGCCGCTTCAAGGGACTTGGCGAGATGATGCCGGCGCAGCTCAAGGAAACCACCATGGACCCGGCCAAGCGCACCCTCTTGCGGGTCGTGCTTCTGGCCGATGACCGGGAAGGCACTGCCGATTCGGTGGAGCGGCTGATGGGCACCAAGGCCGAGGCCCGATTTGCCTTCATCTCGGACAAGGCGGAATTCGCCAGCGAGGACCTGCTGGACGTCTGATCCACCCGGTTGGACGCAAAACGGCCATTTCTGGCCGTTTGCGGGGCAATTTGGGGCTGGATTTCGGGCTTTTGAGAGCTGCGCGCCCGTCAATCCACGTGCCCGTTTTCCGGCGAGTGTGCTGGCCCTGCAACAGCATGTTAGGGCGAACCCGCGTATAGTCGCTGCAGTGATTTCGGAGAATTCGGTGCAGGCGCACCCGCCACGCAAACGACCTAGGGGCTAAGGATTTGGACATGAAAAAACTAGTGCTCGCGCTGACCGCGGTAGCGGCATTCACAGGATCGGCCTCGGCGGCTGATCTTGCAGCTCGTCCGTACACCAAGGCTCCGGCGCCGGCCGTTGCGGTCTACAATTGGACCGGCTTCTACATCTTCGGCGGCGTCGGCGGCGGCATGTGGGACGCCAACACCTTCACCCGGCTCACGGCGACGGGCACGCCCCTCAGCATCGGTCAACGCCAAGGCGGCGATGGCTGGTTCGGAACGGTTGGCGCCGGCTACGACTGGCAGTTCAACCAGAGTTGGGTGTTCGGTATCTTCGGCGACGGTGAGTTTGGCAGCCTGAAGGGCACCATTCAGGATCCAATCTTCGGTTTGTCCGGATCTGAAAAGCTGCAGGACGCCTGGGCGGCTGGTGCGCGGCTCGGTTATCTGGTGGCCCCGAATGTCCTCTCCTACGTGAATGGCGGTTATAGCGGTTCCCACTGGTCGGGTACCACGATGCTGAACACGTTTAGTGGCTTTCCGGCGGGCATCCACACCAATTCGTTCAACCGCAACGGCGTCTTTGTCGGCGGCGGCGTCGAGAACAACCTGAACATCTTCGGCATCAGCGCGCCCGGCTGGTTCATGAAGACCGAATATCGCGCTGCCTATTACGGCAACCAGAACATCCACGAACTGTTCGATGGCACCAACGCCTCCACGACTCACGACATCGCCTTCAAGCCCTGGGTGCAGACCATCAGCACCTCGCTGGTCTACCGTTTCAACTGGACCGGCCCGGTCGTCAGCCACTACTAATCTGCCCCCTGCGTTTCGACCACTTAAGAGCCCCGGCTTCGGCCGGGGCTTTTTTGTTGTCTCGGACGCGTACGAAGACGGCGCAGCGTAGCGCGCTTGCGCCCTCGCCTATCCTCGGCCACGGTTCACCCTCGCAAGCAGGTTTCCGAAGCCCGTCTGTGACCTGTGGCGCCGACAAAGCAGCGGGCGAGGTGAGGAAATGCCATGCGCAAATTGCTGCTGATCGTTGGCCTGCTCGCGCTCGCCATGGGCCTGCTCTGGATTGCTCAGGGCCTGGGGGTGATCAACTGGCCGCAATCCAGCTTCATGATCAGGCAGATGCAGTGGGCCGGATATGGGGCGGCGCTAGCCGCGCTCGGTTTGATCCTGATCTGGCAGAGCAAGCGCTAAAACATGTCGGAGATACAGCGATGAAATCAGCACTCTTTGATCTCAGCGGCAAGGTCGCGATCGTCACCGGCGGCAACGGCGGCATCGGGCTCGGCATGGCACGCGGCCTGGCGGACGCCGGCGCTGACATTGCCGTCGTCGGACGCAATGAAGCGAAGTCGACAGCAG
>JBATYU010000267.1:0-26412 GCA_049674245.1 Bradyrhizobium sp.
GCCCCAAATCGACAGCGCGACGAGCACCAGCCCAACGCGCGCGAGGCGCCGCGTCGTCGGAGCGATGACCATGTCCGTGTCCTCCCTGCGGCCGGCGGTGAACCGGTCAAGCCTCGCTCATCGTGCAAGGCATGCCAACGGCGCTCTTCGCAACTGGGTCGATGGTGACGATGATTTTACCTGGGGGCAAAAGGGCGCCAAGGCTGTTCGGGGTGCCGATCGATCGCCCGGAAGACCTTGGTGGCAACCGACGCGACCTTGATTTCGGACCACCCCACAACGAGCCAGGTCAAGATCGGGGTGAACTACCGGTTCGCACCCGGTGTAGTGGTCGCGAAATACTGATCGCCGACGGGCGACGGGGTTAAGTATAGTTCTAATCGTTGCGGGCGGCCGTCTCCATCGGCCGCCCATTTGCTTGTGGCTGGCGTAAACTGCGCCTCGGATCACCTCGACAAGCATAGCCAAGGCGTATAGACGACCTCGGCCCAAGCGATCCTTGTCGCGCCAACACGAGCCGCCATCTCATGAGCAAGCCTGAGCGATATGACCGGATCGCTTTCGTCGCCAGCGCGGGCGCCGAGGCGCAAGCGGCGCTGACCCAGCTTGCGGGCCTCTACGGCAATCACGATCCCGCCGAGGCCGATGTCGTGGTGGCGCTCGGCGGCGACGGATTGATGCTGCAGACGCTGCATCAGCACATGCGGTCGGGCAAGCCGATCTACGGCATGCATCGCGGCACCGTCGGCTTTCTGATGAACGAGTTCAGTGCGCACGATTTGCGCGCGCGTCTCGCGGCCGCGCGGGAATCGCTGATCCACCCGCTTTTGATGCGCGCCACCGACGTGCACGGCGTCGTGCACCTGCACCATGCGATCAACGAGGTCGCGCTGTTTCGCCAGACCTATCAGGCGGCCCGGCTGCGCATCCTGATCGACGAGCACGAGCGCATGCCGGAATTGATCGCCGACGGCATTTTGGTGGCGACGCCCGCGGGGTCGACGGCCTACAACCTTTCGGCGCAGGGACCGATCCTGCCGATCAACGCCGCACTGCTGGCGCTGACGCCGATCAGCGCATTCCGCCCGCGGCGCTGGCGCGGCGCCCTGCTCCCCAACACCGCCTATGTCGTCATCGAGGTGCTGGAAGGCGACAAGCGGCCGGTCGCGGCGGTCGCCGATCACGATGAGGCGCGCGATGTGAGCCGGGTCGAGGTGCTCTCCGACAAGACCATTTCGATGCGGATGCTGTTCGACCCCGGCCACAGCCTGGAGGAGCGGATCCTGCGGGAGCAGTTCGGGTATTGAAAGGCGCATCAGTCCAGGCTTTTGTTGAAGCATGATCTCCGCGCAAACGCTTCGTGTTTGTCGCGAGGAAAAACCGGTTTCCGCTTCTCTGGATCATGCTCTAGCAACCATTCGTTAACCGACGGCGCGATATGGTTAACAGGGGTATACCGCTTGGCCCGGTATGCCCCAGGACCGAACCATGTTCCGCATCGACTTCAACAAGCTTCGATTTCTTGTTTGCGACGACAACCCGCACATGCGCCGCATCCTGCGCACGCTGCTGCATTCGTTCGGCGTGCGCGAAGTCTATGAAGCAGAGGACGGCGCGACCGCGCTCGAAATGTACAGCCACTACGTCCCCGACATCGTCATCACCGACTGGGCGATGCCGATCTTCGACGGGCTTGAACTTGCGCAGATGATCCGGCAGCCGGAATCCAAGGGCAACCCGTACGCGCCGATCATCATGCTCACCGGCCACTCCGAAAAGCGCCGCGTGACGGTGGCGCGCGACGCCGGGGTCACCGAATTCCTGGCCAAGCCGATCTCGGCCAAGGGTCTCTATCAGCGCATCCTGAACGTGGTCGCCAATCCGCGCCCGTTCATCAAAACCAAGATCTATTTCGGCCCCGATCGTCGCCGCAACACCAGCAACGCCTATATCGGCCCCGAGCGCCGCGTCGGCGCCGAAGCCGAAGTGATGCAGCAGCCGTCGCTGCTCGACAAGGCCCGGTCCTCCACCTAAACGGGGTGAAAGAAGCACTCATGGCGAAAGACAGGCCTCCGGCGGCGCTCCAGATCAAGACCTTCGCCGATCACCACGTCATCACGCAGCCCAATCCGTTGCGCAAGGTGCTGCTCCGCGTTCCCGAAAGCGACCTCGACGATCCGGTCGCGCGGGCGGAAAAGGCGCTCGCGGACCTGTCGGGCGAGTTCAAGGACTGGATGGGAGTAGAGGCCGACCGCTTGTCCGCCGCGCACGCCGCTATCCTGAAGGACGGCTTCACAAACTCGACGTGCGCAGAACTGTTCCGCGCCGCCCACGACATCAAGGGCGACGCCGCCACGTTCGGCTATCCCTCCGCGAGCGCTGCCGCCGAAAGCCTGTGCAGGATCATCGAGCACGCCCCCGATCTGGCGGCCGTGCCGTCCAGCCTGATTGCGCACCACATCAACGCCATTCAGGCGATCGTGCACGAGAACACCAGGCTCGACACCGTGACCATGGCAAAACAATTGAGCCAGCGGCTGCGCGGCATCGCCGACGAATATCTCACCGACGCCAATCGCGACCGGCCCGAACATCTCGAAGCGATCCTTGCTCCGAGCATCGCGCCGGGCGAGTGAGGTTCACTCTATCCTCGTCATGCCGGGCCTGGTGCCGGGCATCCACGTCCTTACTGCATAAAAAAGGACGTGGATGGCCGGGACATAGGCGAGCGGAAGCGACGCCGTCCTTCGGACGGCTATGCCCGGCCATGACGGACCAGACGATTTCCAAGAAGCTCTAAGCCGCGATCAGATCGTGCAGGACCGGGACGACGGCTTCCTCTGCGGTAAGTTCGTCGCAGAACAAGCGGGCTTCTTCCCGCGCCGATTCCGTCGCAAAGCGGCGGAGCAGGATCATCAGCGGCTCGGTCGCGCCGCGGTCGGTCTCGCAATGTGTCAGCACACGCTCGACCATGCGGCGGCGCAGCCTGACGGCATCTCCGAAATTGTCGACGAATCCGCCCTCATGGCCGGCTTCAAGCGCCACATGGAACGCCGCGAACGTCGATTCCGGCAGTCCCGCCCGCTTCAACAGCGCGTGCAGGCTGGCGCCGCTGCGATCATGCAGCAGTGCCGAGACGCGGGCCTTCGGCAGCCCGGATAGCTCGGCGAGCGCGGCATCGAACAATTCGAGATTTCCCGACAATAATGCGCGCAGGATCAGCCCCGCGGTGAGCTGGCCGGTGCCGCGCAGATGCCGCACCAGGCCGCCGACGTCTTCGCCGCGCGAACGTGCCGCGATATTCATAGTCGAACGATCGCGCGCTTCGCTCGCGACCCGCCCTGCCCGATCGGCGCTGAGCCAGTTTCTCGCGACCACGAACTGCGCCAGCGTCTCCGACAATTTCACAACCAGCGCGGCCCGCGTCGCGGCCGGCAGGTCTTCCAGCACCAGCATCGATTCGCGGATCGCGGCGAGATGGCCGTGCCGCTCGACGATGCGGTCCCACGAAAACGGCGCCAATTCCGCATAGGCATTTTCGATCAATTCGAGTGCGGCGGCCGCGGTGCCGACTTCGGCGATCGCTGCGCATACGGAGGCCGGCAGCTTGATGCGGCGGGCGATCGCGCATTGCACCTCGCAACTGCCGGTCGCCACGATATCGACGAGGTCGGCATCGATCAGCAGTGGTGAATGTTCGAGGACCGGCAACGCGACCGACGGCTGATCGAGCGACAGCGCCTGCACGATGGTGGCCGGCGCTTCGGCGCCGCGCGCAAACACTTCCGCCATGGCCTGCCGCACCAGGGGCGACGGATCGTCAAGCAGCATCAACAGCGCGC
This sequence comes from Bradyrhizobium sp., assembly GCA_049674245.1. Lineage (GTDB taxonomy): Bacteria > Pseudomonadota > Alphaproteobacteria > Rhizobiales > Xanthobacteraceae > Bradyrhizobium. The sequence goes on from JBATYU010000267.1 coordinate 3,843, forward strand.
CTTCGGCGGCGGCGCGATCGTCTGCGGTGAGATCGGAAATCAGCCAGGCCCGCGCCAGCGAGCGCGTTGCCTCGGCCCGCTCGCCTGCCGGCGCGGTCTTTATCCAGCTAATGAACTGCCGAACGATCATGATCCTGCCGGCTTACGCATACCGGGAAAACGACACCTAAATGCCACGGCAACACAAAATAAACCATGACGCTTAACAAAGCGTTCACCATAACCGGCTGGTTTTGTTTGCGTTTTGTTAAGGATGGGGATGGTCCCGCGGTTTCGTCCGGTCGCCTCGTGGAGAGGAAATCAGCTGCTGAAGGTGCCGTTGCGATCGCTGAAGAGGTCGAGCGGCAGCGCCGCGCCGCCGTTCGGGTTGGCGCCTGCCGCCGAGGTCAGCGACGAAGAATTGCCCCACAGGGCGCGAACCGTCGAGGAGACCGGTTGCGCGTTTGCGTCAGCCTGGAACAGCGAATGGAACACCGGCGCGCCCAGCGAGGTATCAGTGGCGGCAGATGCGGACGCCATCGTGATCGGGGTAACCGTGCGGGCATCGGGAAATGTCGAGAGATAGGCGGCATTGTCGATCGCAACCGGCGCGGTTGCCGGAGCGCTACTTGCGACCGCGACAACAGGTGTAGCCCCGTACATCGCGAGCGCGGTCTGGGTCGCCGGCGAATTGGCGGCGCTGGCGTAGCGCGACGTCAGGTTCGCATAGACTTCGTAGACACTGCGGGCGCGGCCGTCGCGCTCGTAGAAGATCGAACGGTTTGCCGCCGCGGCGTTCGGAAACAGCCGCGCGCCGGAGGCTTGCGGATTGTCCTCGGCATTCGCGATCAGTTTTGCCGCGCCGCCCACGCCCATGAAATGCGCTATATAGAGTTCGCTGTCGGTCGGGCGGCGGCCGATCATGCCGGTCAGCTTGAAACTGTTGGACTGGGTCAGCACCGCCGCCATCGCCGACGCCGCGTCGGGATCGTCGCGCAGCTTCATGATCGCCCTGCGCGTAGCGGGATCGTCGACCGAATAACCGCCGGAGGAGGATTTGGTGATGGCATCGGCGTAGGCGCCGTAGCCGAGTTGCGCGCCCGCTTCCTTCACGGTGCCGAGCCAGGTCTGCTCGATGAATTGATAGAGCCCGTGCGCCGACGAGGTCGAGGCACCCGCCGAGGGGTTGAAGTCGGATTCCATCTTCGCGGTGGTCAAGAGATATTCGAAGCTCGTGCCGGTGGAGTTCGCGGCCTGCTTGATCGCGCCGGCCACCCGCACGCGCGAGACGTCGACACCTGCCGTCGCCATGGCGTTTTGAGTGTCAACCGACATTTTCCTTGTGCCCCGGAACGAACGCGCGGCTTCATCTTGCGCCGTCAATCGACGCCTGTTGCGCCGTCACACTGCGGCGATCATGGTTAATGGGGAGTTAAGGAGTTGGTGTCCCGGACGCGGTACAGCGTCCTCCCGGCGATGCGAAGCATCGTCCGGTCACGCTGCTCCGCAGAGCCGGGACCCATGAGATGGACCCCGGATCAGCAGCGCATCACTTCGTGCTGCGCAGCATCCGGGGAACGGGGCCTCACGCGTGCTTGCCATAGACTTTCTCCGGATCGAACACCCTGTCCGCATCCACGAATGAGAGTTGGCCCCCACCCTCGCTTCCCGTCACCTTGCGGTAGAAGCACATACGCCGGCCGGTGTGGCAGGCAGCACCCTTCTGCTCGACCCGCAGCCAGACCGCGTCCTGGTCGCAATCCATCCGCATCTCGACGACGCGCTGGGTGTGACCCGAAGTCTCGCCCTTTCGCCACAACGCGTTTCGCGAGCGGCTGAAATACCAGGCCTCGCCACTTGCGATGGTCTTGCGCAAGGCTTCGTCGTTCATGTGCGCGACCATCAGCACCTCGCCGCTCGCAGCATCGGTGGCAACGCAGGTGATGAGGCCGAACGCGTCGAATTTGGGCTTGAGCGCGAGCCCCTCCTCGCGGTCATCGATATCTGCTGATGTGGACACGACTAGCCTCGCAAAATTCGGGCGAGGTTACCGGTTCGGTCCTCGCACCATGGACAGGAAACGCGCCTGCTCGGCCGGATTGTCGCGGAACATGCCGGTGAAGCGGCTGGTGAACGTCATCGCGCCATGCTTGGCGACGCCGCGCACCGACATGCAGGTATGCTCCGCCTCGATCATGACCGCAACGCCGCGCGGTTTGAGAATTTCGTCGATCGCGGCCGCGATCTGGGCGGTCAGATGCTCCTGGGTCTGCAGCCGCCGCGCGAAGATGTCGGTCAGTCGCGCGAGCTTCGATAGCCCCACCACCCGTTCGACCGGCGTATAGGCGATATGCGCCTTGCCGTAGAACGGCATCATGTGGTGTTCGCATTGCGAGGTGAACTCGATGTCGCGGACCAGCACGAAATCGTCGTAGCCGGCGGTCTCGCCAAAGGTGCGATCGAGCACCTCCGCCGGGCATTGATGGTAGCCCTGATAGAGTTCGTCGAACGCCTCGACCACGCGGCGCGGGGTATCCAACAGGCCCTCGCGGTCGGGGTCCTCGCCGATATAGGCAAGCAGCGTGTGCACCGCCGCTTCCGCCTCGCCGCGCGACGGACGCGGCTGGTCGGCGCGCACGACGGCGGCAAGGAACTCCGAAGGGTCCAGCTCCGCAGGGCGCGTCTCGGTAAGTTTTGCCTCGGAAGGCTTGATGTCTGAAGGCTTCAGCTCTGAAGGCTTGCCGGGGCGGAGCGATTTGATCAGTGCGGCGTCCATGTCTTCTCCGTTCGACCGGCCATCAAAGACCGGAGTGTCACCGGGCAGACGGGGCGGTCTCCCCGCCGGGCGCCTGAGTCCCCAAAAATTGCAGTGCCGGTAGCGGCCTGATGGCCGGACTGTATTTCCAGCATTTGCATCCATATATAGGACGGTGAAATCCACCCGCCAAGGGCGCTTGCACCGGAACGCCCGGGACTTCCCCCTATGCTGAACGACATCTACAACAGGCGCATCATCGAATTGGCCGGCAATATCCCCCGGCTGGGCCGGCTTGCCTCCCCCGATGCCAGCGCCACCGCCCATTCAAAACTGTGCGGTTCGACCGTCAAGGTCGACCTGAAGATGGACGGCCCCGTCGTCACCGACTTCGCCCATGACGTGAAGGCGTGCGCGCTCGGTCAGGCCTCCTCCTCCATCATGGCGAGCCATGTCATAGGCTCAACCGCGAGCGAATTGCGTGAGTTACGCGAAACCGTTCGCAAGATGCTGAAGGAAAATGGCAGTCCGCCGCAGGACAAATGGGCGCACATCGCGCTATTGGAACCGGTGCGCGACTATAAGGCGCGCCACGCCTCGACCATGCTGACCTTCGATGCCGTCGTCGACGCGATCGGCCAGATCGAAGCCAAGGCCAGCCAAGCGGCCGCCGCGCCGGGTTGACCACTGCCGTCATTCCGGGACACGCGTCTTCGCGTGGACCTCAGATGTGCAATTGCACATCGGGGAATCTCGAAGTTATCGGTGCGAGATTCCGGGTTCGCACTTCGCGCGCCCCGGAATGACGACTGCATTAGATTAATCGCCGCTACTTCGCAGGGCCCGCCGAGGCGCGGCCGCCGGTCGGAGCCACCGCTTCCGCCGTCTTGGTCGACTTCGCCGGTTGCGGGCTGTCGTCAGGCTCTCCCGCCACGAAGCGATCCTGCACCGTCTTCGGCGTTAGCTCGACCATCGGCACCGCAATCTCCGCCCGCGGCAGCACGTCGGCAACGGCTTCCGTCGTTACGAGATTGGTCCGCCGCAATTCGGCCGGCGACAATTCATGCAGGTCTTCCCAGGGCGGCACGCTGAGCGACAGCGACAACAGGTCGCCGGCGCCGCCCATGTCGAAGGTATATTTGGCGAGCCGCCCGATGTCGCGCTCGACGATCATCAGATCCTGCGCGGTATAGTTCGCGGCTTTGGGATCGTCGGCGCGATCGCCCATCCAGATCTGGTGCACCCGGACGTGTGCCGCTTCCGGCACGTAGCGCGTCTTGCCCGACAACAGCAGGAACACGCACATCGATTCACAATAAGCCTCGGGCACCACGCCGGCGCGGTCGCCCTGCAGGGTATGATTTTGCACGCTGATGCCGACAGTGGTCAACATATCCAGGCTATGGAAGCGGCGGCCGAGCGCAATGGAGTCATTGACCGAGCCGCCGCTCGAATCCAGCACCACGGTCGCGCCGTCAAGCCTATGTTCGCGCGCGAAATCGTCGAAATCCTTCGGGCTGTCTGATGTGACGATGCCGACCGCGCTGACCCAGCCCCGGCAATTCGGCTGGCAGCCGACCCAGCTAAACTTCATCGGCAATTTGCGCTCTTCGAGAGTGGCGCCGGCATGTGCCGAATCGCCCATCGCCGCGCCAGGCAATGCGATGCAGAGGGCGGTGGCGCCGATCAGGGCCCAGCCGCGAGCATCAGGCGAGTTCAAGAGCCTCAAACCGGTTCCTTCCCCAAAGCCCTAAAATCGAGTGGGACTGGCGGCACCAGCCCCACTTCAACACCAAATGATTCTGTCACGCAGTCGTTATGATTAGCGTAACCGCGCGAATCATGACCGTCCATAGAACCTTTGCTGCACCGCCTCCCGAAATATGCGATATTTTTCAAAATGTGGCGCAAATATCTGCGACCAGCGGTTCCCTGCATCGGAACTACGCAAAACTACGGTTATGATTGCAGCACGCTGCCCATGAAACATTCACTCTTTCATTCGCACGGCCCGGACTGCGCGGACCAGTTACAGCGTCTTCCGCGCTACGCCGGGCGCGCCCTGATCTGGATCTACCGGCACACGGTGTCGCCGCTCGTCGGCTACAATTGCCGCCATTTGCCGACCTGCTCGGTCTATGGCGACGAGGCGATCGAGCGGTTCGGGCTGTGGGCCGGCGGATGGATGACGCTGGCGCGGCTGTTGCGCTGCCAGCCCTTCGGCACCTCGGGCATCGACAACGTGCCGTTGGAAAGGCCGCCGGCTGCACGATGGTATCTGCCCTGGCGTTACGGACGCTGGCGCGGCGTCAACGCGGGACAAGTCTGATTTGGGGCATGATCCAGTACGAACATCGGTGCATGGTGCCGAGGCAACGCCGGCGATAGCGATGGCGCTTGAGCCGACCTGTTGGTCAGCGAAACCAGAAAAAACCCCTCTGCGGCCCGATAGGCGCCGGCGGGCGAGGCTTTTTGGGGCGCGGCGGTGGTGACGGCGGCTCGGTCGATGACGTCGCATCGGCGACGGGTTCATCCGGAGACAGTCTGACCGACAACAGCAGGTTCGATTCATGGGAGCGCCAGCGATAACCGATGCCGAAATCCATCGGCTGAGCCCGCCTGAACAATTCCGCGTATGATTCCTGGTACCGTCCCGCGAATTCCGAAATCGGACCGGCATAGCGGCCGAACGGGAAGAAGCGCCATTTCTTCGGATTGTAGTAGGCGAGCGGAATGCCGGAATCGTCCTGGATGACGGTCGAGCTGTTGGCGAGGATGAAGTCGCGCACGGCGGTGAAATTGCCGGAGTGCAGGAGATAGGAGGCGCTCTTGATCAGGCTGTTGCCTGGCGCGAGCGTCGAGCAGAATTTCAGGAAGCCCGAAGACCTGACGCCGGGGTTCGAAAGATCGGTCGATAAGTAATACAGCGTCTTCTGCACCCCGTCGTTGCCAGCGAAGACGATGCGCACGCCGTGCGCGGGGTTCTTGCCGGCATCTTCATTGGCAATATGGACCGTCCCGCCTTCGTCAAGCGCGATCGGACTGACCTCGCGGATGGTCTTGCCCGAACGCGCCAGGAACACGTAAAGGATCGGCAAGGTGCCGCTGATCTGCCCTTCGCGCAGGTCCACCTTCATCTTCTTGGTGATGAAAAAGCTGAAGCTCAGGACCGAGCCGAGCGAGTGCTCGACGTTGTAGAGCGCGGCACCAACGCTGCCGCGCGGCAATCTGGTCAGATCCGGCACCGAGCCGGGCGGCTCGAGCGCGCTCAATACATAGGTCGTCGCCTTGGAGTAGAACGCGTCGGCGTAGAGGAAGTCCGGCCCCGAGAACATGTAGAACATGGTCGGCCGCGGCGCCGCCAGATTGGCTTCCGACCAGGTCCGGATCTTCGACAATTGCCGCTGCTCGAGTTGAGCGAACGCGGCATCGAAGAAACGCGCGTGGTGCTGCCAGGCAGGATCCTGGGTCAGGGGCATCAGCGGCGAGTTGGCGGACGGCATCATGCCCGCGAGGAAGCGCGCGGTGTCATCGGCGCTCGCCATGTCGGCGGCGCGCGTGGCAAAAGCGGCCGCCAGGAACATGGTTGCGGCAAGCGCCGCGATTTTCGGGAGATGACGCATATCTACTCGCGTCCTGGAGCGGTGGTTACGGCGCCGTCATCGGTTCGCTTGCGGAAAACCGCGTAGATCAAGAGACCCGAAATCATCATCAACGCACCCAAAAACGACTGCAGCGGCCGCTCGGTCAGGAGATAGTACATCATGAACGCGGTCACGAGGAGGAAAACCAGTGGCGTGATCGGGTATCCCCAGGCGCGGTAAGGCCGCGGCAGTTCCGGGGATGTAATGCGAAGCTTGATGACGCCGAGCACGGTGAAGAACGAACAGAACAACAGCGAGAACTGGATGAAATCGAGCACCGCCTCGAAACTGCGGGTGAACAGCAACAGGCAGGCGACCGCAAGCTGGAACAGGATGGCGTAGGCCGGCGCGCCGCTGGTCGACCTGCGGGAAAATACCTGTAGCACCGCGATATCCTCACCCATCGTCATCATCACGCGCGGGCCGATCCACATCATCGCGCTGAGCGAGGAGACGAGCCCGATGCAGATCATCGCGCCGACGATACGGCCGCCAATATCGCCGAAGATGTGACGGCCGCTGATACTGGCGACATCGAGCTGCCCGGACAATTCGCCGATCGGGGAGGTCAGCAGGAACACGGCATTCAACGCCACATAAATGACCAGCACGATCAGCGTTCCCGCAAGCAACGCGCGCGGCAGGTTCTGCTGCGGCGTCTTCATCTCGCCGATGATGTAGGTCGCCGCGTTCCACCCCGAGAACGAATACATCACGAAGACGAGCCCGATCGCAAATGGCGCGCTGATCACGTGGGAGAGGTCCGACCCCTGCGGCGCGAACGAGATCGGCTGCGGCGTGCCGATGACCAGCCCCGCAATCAGGAAGGCTGTGATCAACGCGACCTTCAGGATGGTCGAAATCAGTTGAAACGTGCTGGAGTGCCTGACGCCGCCAAGCTGCACCAGCGACACCAAAAAGACGACGCCGATCGCGAGCGCCATCGGCGGGACGCCGGGAAATACCGACTTGGCGTATTCGCCAAAGGCCATCGCGGCGAGCGCCACGGGGGCCGCAAAACCGACGGTCGCCGACACCCAGCCGGCCAGAAATCCGAAAGCCGGATGATAGGCGCGGCTCAGGAAATTATATTCTCCGCTTGAGCGCGGAAACATCGCGCCGAGTTCGCTGTAGGAGAACACCCCGCACAGCGCGACGAGCCCGCCGACGGTCCAAAGCGATAGAATGGAAAAGCCGGAGGGGATGTCCTTGACCTGGAAGCCGAGGCTGGTGAAGACCCCCACCCCCACCATGTCGGCCACGACGATCGCGGTGGCGACAATGGCCGAAACCGAGGAACCGCCCTCGAGAAACCGGCCTGGCCACGCCGCGCTTCCCGCTCCTGATGCCGCCATGTCGGTTCGTACCTTGGGAATCCCCGCCCGGCACGCATGGTGCAGGCGGATGCGGGCGAGTTCAAGGAGTGTCAACGCGCGTCGAAATCACCGAGACGATTAGGTATTATAATACCCTTTCCACCCCTCTGTGGAGGCCGTGGTGCTACGGCATTGCGAAACAGCGGTGCCGGTCCCACAATCGCGACACGATTGGGTGTTCTGCTAAGCGCTTCCGGATGTGGGGAGTTTTTCCGGAAACTTAACGTCGCCTAAACACCGGCAGGTTCAGATACGCCGGTCGGTGGACTTGGGGAAAATGGGTGGATGATCGGGGCGGATCCGAAATTCCAAACGCATGATCGCGCGTGCCGGGTGAAATTGCCGGGCGCAATTGCCTATGCCCGCGGCAATACCGACACGCGGTCGCAGCGATGGCGCCGGATCGCCGTTGCCTGCGTTCTCGTACCGCTCTCGTTTGTACTTGCCCAATGCGGGCGGGCGCCAAATCCGGGAACGCTTGCCGCCGACGCGCAGGCCTCCAAGACGCAAGCCTCAACCGCCGACACATTCGACGATCGCTTTCCAGCGCCGCAGTTCAGGGATCGCTTCCCCTCCGCCAATGAAAGCCTCGCGCAGCGCCAGATTTCCGACTTCGCGCCCGCGCGCGCCGCACAAAGGGACCCTGCGCCCTACCGGGTTGCCTCACTGAGCCCACAGCTTCCGTATCAGCGGCCAACTGCGCAGCAAGACCTGACCACGCTGGTCAGCATGAAGACCTCGGCCTTCCCTTATGACGGCAACAATCCCGCATCCGAGGCGCCGTTCCTCAACATCTCCAAAGGCGATCGCCGCGGCCATCGCAGCTATGGCGGCCGCGTCTACTGGCAGGATCAGACCTACAACGACAACCGCGTGCTGGTGCACGTGCCGGAAAATTTCGACGTGCGCAAGCCCGGCGTGATCGTCGTGTTCTTCCACGGCAACGGCGCGACCCTCGAGCGCGACGTGCGCGACCGTCAGCTGGTGCCGCAGCAGATCTCGGAGTCCGGCGTCAACGCCGTGCTGCTGGCGCCGCAGTTGGCCGTCGATGCCGCCGATTCCAGCGCCGGCAAGTTCTGGCAGCCCGGCGGCTTCAAGCGCTTCATCGATGAGTCGGCCGGCCAACTCGCCCGCCTCTACGGCGATCCGAACGCCGCCAAGGCTTTTGCAAAAATGCCGATCATCATCGTCGGCTATAGCGGCGGCTTCCTGCCGACCGCCTGGAGCCTCGAGGTCGGCGGCATCAGCGACCGCGTCCGCGGCGTGTTCCTGCTCGATGCCGTCTATGGCGAGCTCGACAAGTTCGCCTCATGGATCGAGCATCACAGGTCCGGCTTCTTCGTCTCTTCCTACACCCGCTACACCGCGCGGCACGACCGCGAGCTCATGAGCATGCTGCGCGAAAAGGACATTGCCGTAAAGGAGGACATGGACGGACCGCTGCGGCCGGGCAGCGTCGTCTTCGTCGAGACCGGCGAAGGCATCACCCATCGCGACTACGTCACCCACGCCTGGACCGAAAATCCGGTCAAGGAAGTGCTGGTCAAGATGGCGGCAACGCCGTCGATGCGGGTCGCGGCCAGCGCCGCGTCATCCTCGAGCCATTAGTTCAGCTCTTCGGCAATTTCGGAATGCTCTCGACGAAACCGTTGTAGCAGTTCAGCCGCTCGTCTTCTTCCTTGGTGAACTTGCAATCCATCACACCCTTCGCGGCGGGCGCTTTCGGATTAGGCTTCGGCGGCACGACCGCATCGTAGCAGTTCAGCCGCTCTTTGGTCTGATCGTCTATATCGAGGCAGGCTTGCAGCCTGGCCGCGACCGGCTGCTGCTTGCCGGGCTTTTCGGGCGCGCCGCCTCTGCTCGGCTTCACCTGGACCAGCGGCTTGTCTCCGACCGTCGGCGGCGGCTTGTCCTGCGCAAAGGCTGAGGCCGAATACAATACCGCGATGAGCACCAGCACTATTCTCATGTCGATCTACTCTCGTTTTGTCGGCAAAAAGCCACGCCAAGGCCCGAGGGCCTAAATCCGAAGGGCCGCCCCGGATGGCCTTTTATCCCCGTCTTGCTTGGTTTGCCAAGCTCCCGTGCCTGCCAGGGGTGACAGCTTAGGCCTGCGGCTGAACGTTTCGTAGTTTCGTCAGGATCACCATCGCTAGCTGCTTCTTCGGACTTCTCACCGCGCCGGAGCGGATGTAGCGGATGTGAGGCCGGGTGGTGACGCGATCGTCGGCTTCACGTTGTTTGGAGCCGCAGGGCACGACGCAAGCAGCTTCGTCCACGCCGGCTCCAGGCCGTTGGCGTCGATGTTGAATATCTCCTGGCTGATCGTGCCGTTCGGCAACTGCGTGGCTTCCGCCATCTGCAAATGCGGGGCCGCGAGCAGCGTGTTCATGGCGGCGGAGGTGATGGTCCCGTTCCAGGCCTCGAAGGATCCTATTCGCACGGGAAGCGTGGCGAAGGACACCGGCTTTTCGGAGCCCGCCGTCATGATCACCTTAGTGATGACGGTGGCCCTCATGCCAAATTCGCGAATGAAAAGCAGCCGCCCGCGATCCTTGTTCTCGCAGTACAGCCGCCACTCCATCGTTCGAAACGATGCATCGTCGCGACTCTTTACAGACAATACTTTGCGGATGTACGGACGGTCCTCGGCCTGAAGGCTCCATTCGGCTTCGGCCATCGTCCGCGTATCGATGCCGAATCGATAAAGTTCCGACCGCGTAAGCGAATGCGGTTTCTCGAATTTCACCGTTTTGATGAGATCGTCGAGTTGATTGCTGATGCCCATCGCTGCAATGAACGCGGTTCTCTCGGCATTGAGCTTGGCTTCGATGCGGCGCTCAGTGGCCGCAATCTGCGCCTGCGTCGGACGACCGTGAAAGACCAGGGTCGCGTGAGAATTATGGACGGCCATCACGGCGTCGGGAGCCACCTCGCGCGTTGTTGCGCCGAGAAACAGATAGCCGCAGGCCGAATTGCACATCGCGTGGCTAGTCGCGATCTCGGCCTCGACTTCGCCACCTGGCGTCTTGATTTTCAAGCACGCGGCATCGACCTGCGTGCCCGCGCCGCAAGCTGCCACGATCGTCCGCCCGACCCGGGCAATCGCCTTGCGGCTCCGCAACAACCGCCCGATAACGAAGGCTTGGTCGACCGCGCCGCCTGGGGAATGAAAATAGATCGGACGCTGCGTGTCTTTCACATTTCGCAGGAGGCGGCTGACGCGCGAGGCGGCGGCCTGATCGACCTTGCCTTCAACCGCAATCCAATGATCGCAGCCTGCTCCGCATGAATTGGGCGGGCCCTTTGCCAGATAGATGATCAGCTTCGGCGCATCCCGCCTCTTCCGCAAGCGGCTGCGCGCGCAGTTCGCCGTGGATCAGCAACAAGGCTGCGAGAACGAGGAGGCGCAGGATCAGGGAGAGGCGGGAGCCCCGGTGCCCGACAAGCTAGACAATGCGAGGTTGCAACCGCAACCTCCGTTGGCAGACATGCCGTCCTGACTGAAGGGTGAAGCCTTCAAAAACACGGTTTTTGCGGGTTGCGGGAGCCGAATCGCCTGCTATATCGCTTGCTCCCGCTTACCTGCGCTCGTTCGCAGGAGTGAGCTTAAGGAGAAGCCCATGTCCGACTTCAAATATTCACTCACCAATCTGAAGCCCGCCGAACCGCAGCAAAAGATCGCCCTCACCTTCCCCGACGGCGCCAGGCGCGAATTCCCGTCAGCCACCACCGGGCTCGAGATCGCCAAGGGCATCTCGCCCTCGCTCGCCAAGCGCACGGTGGCGATGGCGCTCGACGGCGCGCTTGCCGATCTCACCGAGGCGATCACGCAGGACGCGAAAATCGAATTCATCGCCCGCGACGATGCGCGCGCGCTGGAGCTGATCCGGCACGACGCCGCCCACGTGCTGGCGGAAGCCGTGCAGTCGCTGTGGCCGGGCACACAGGTGACGATCGGCCCGGTGATCGAGAACGGCTTCTATTACGATTTCTTCCGCAACGAGCCGTTCACCCCCGAAGATTTCGCGACAATCGAAAAGAAAATGCGCGAGATCATCGCGCGCGACAAACCCTTCACCAGGGAGGTATGGGACCGCGAGAAGACAAAGCAGGTGTTCCGCGACAAGGGCGAGAATTTCAAGGTCGAGTTGGTCGACGCCATTCCCGGCGACGAGCCGATAAAAATCTATTTCCAGGGCGACTGGTTCGACCTCTGCCGTGGCCCGCACATGACCTCGACCGGCAAGATCGGCAGCGCGTTCAAGCTGATGAAGGTCGCCGGCGCCTATTGGCGCGGTGATTCCAACAATCCGATGCTGACGCGCATCTACGGCACGGCGTTCGCGAAGCAGGAAGACCTCGACGCTTACTTGAAGCAAATCGAGGAAGCCGAGAAGCGCGACCACCGCAGATTGGGGCGCGAGCTCGACCTCTTCCACTTCCAGGAGGAAGGCCCCGGCGTGGTGTTCTGGCACGCCAAGGGCTGGACCATCTTCCAGGAGGTGATTGCGTATATGCGGCGGCGGCTTGCCGGCGATTACAGCGAGGTCAACGCGCCGCAGATCCTCGACAAGACGCTATGGGAAACCTCGGGTCATTGGGACTGGTTTCGCGAAAACATGTTCGCGGCCCAGTCGGCCGGCGACGAGGCCGAGGACAAGCGCTGGTTCGCGCTCAAGCCGATGAACTGCCCCGGCCACGTGCAGATCTTCAAGCACGGGCTGAAGAGCTACCGCGACCTGCCGCTGCGGCTCGCCGAATTCGGCGTGGTGCATCGCTACGAGCCGTCCGGCGCGATGCACGGCCTGATGCGCGTGCGCGGATTTACCCAGGACGACGCGCATATCTTCTGCACCGAGGAACAGCTTGCGGATGAATGCCTGAAGATCAACGATCTCATTCTCTCGGTCTATGCGGATTTCGGCTTCACCGGCGATCTCACGGTCAAACTCTCGACCCGGCCGGAGAAGCGCGTCGGCACTGACGAGATGTGGGAGCATGCCGAGCGCGTGATGGCCACCGTGCTGTCGCAGATCGAGGCGCAGGGGCACAACCACCGCATCAAGACGGCGATCAATCCCGGCGAAGGCGCCTTCTACGGGCCGAAGTTCGAATATGTGCTGCGCGATGCCATCGGCCGCGACTGGCAATGCGGCACCACGCAGGTCGACTTCAACTTGCCGGAAAGATTCGGCGCGTTCTACATCGACGCCGACGGCTCGAAGAAGACGCCGGTGATGGTGCACCGCGCGATCTGCGGCTCGATGGAGCGTTTCATCGGCATTCTGATCGAGCACTTTGCCGGCAATTTCCCGCTCTGGCTGGCGCCGGTGCAGGCCGTCGTCACCACCATCACCTCGGAAGGCGACGAATACGCCAAGGTGGTCGCGGCTGCCGCGCGGCGGGCAGGGCTGCGCGTCGAGATCGATCTGCGCAACGAGAAAATCAACTACAAGGTCCGCGAGCACTCGCTGGCGAAAATCCCGGCGCTGCTCGTGGTCGGCAAGAAGGAAGCCGAGACGCATTCGGTCTCGGTCCGCCGCCTCGGCAGCGACGGGCAAAAGGTGATGCTGACGGAGGAAGCGATCGCCGCGCTGGTCGATGAGGCAACGCCGCCGGACGTGAGGCGGGCGAAGCTTGCGACCTAACGGTCCGCGTCGGCCTATTGTCCCCGTTTCGGCAGGTCGATCCGCGTGTCCACAAATTCCGGCGGCCCTTCCGTGAGCCGGTGAATCCGCCGCTCCCGCTCTTCCTGTGGGGTAGCCGGATCGATGAATTGACTGAGCTGGCTGGCGGCCAGTTCCTCAAGCGCAACGGCGCCATGCCGAGTATCGCGCGCAGCTTTTGCCACCGCCTCTGACTTGAGACCAAGCTCGACAAGACGGCGAATCGCCTCGGAACGAGTGATCTCGTTCGCGTTCGCCCATGCGTCGACATGAGCGGTGAGGTCCGCTGGCAGCTTGACGGCGCTGATAGGCGCTCGGCCGGCGGCGTGACCGGCGGTCCCGTTCTGACCGGTCTTGTTCGATTCCACCATACGCGACACCCCTCGAAAAAAATAAGTTTCCTAACCATAGAAGTATTCTTGAGAGGTAGCTTTGATTGGGATCAAAGATACACCGCGGGCCGCAAATCGCTGTCATTTTCGCTCTGGCCCGGTTCCATAAAATGGTCGATCCAGTAGCCCCGCTCCAGCAGCCCTCTAAAGGGCTTGCGCCTTGCTATCGCCCCGCAGATGCAGATATCTGCTGCAACGCAGTGAAAACACCGGAATCTCGAGGCCCGACGCGCTCGAACTTCTGAAAACCCGCCGCTCGATGAAACCGCCCGAGATGACCGGACCCGGCCCCTCGCCTGCCGAGCTCGAGACCATCCTGACCATCGGCGCGCGGGTGCCCGATCACGGCAAGCTCGCGCCATGGCGCTTCATCGTGTTCGAGGGCGACGCGCGTGTCCGTGCCGGCGAGGTGATCGCCAAGGTATTTGCACAGAAAAAACCGCGGGCGTCAGCGGCCGAGATCGACGTGGAGAAGCGGCGGCTTGCCGACGCACCCTTGGTGATCGGCGTCGTCAGTTTTACAAGACCGCATCCCAAAGTGCCGCCGTGGGAGCAGCAATTGTCGGCGGGTGCGAGCGCGATGAACATCTCGCCTCTGCGGCAAAGATAGCATTCCACAACCCCTGGGAGCGTCGTATGATTTTGCGAGAATCGTGTGACAGGGGCCGGTCATGGATACGCGCTGGAAGATCAAGATACTTTCGCCGCTGACCAAGAATCTGTCGAAGCCACAGAATGCTTTTCTCGCCGCCTTTGAGGACCGGCTGAAAGCAGAAGGCCTAAACGTGATCAACACGGAGTCGGGGCGCGCCAGCATCAGCGATCGCTATAGCGCGATCCGCGATAGCGACGGCATCGTCATTCTGGCGTTCGAGCAATGGGACGGACGGCGCACGATCGGCGACAAGGAAGAGGAAGCCGTCATGCCCAGCGAATTTACCCATATTGGGATTGTGCAGGCGGCGCTTTCAGGACGGCCCTACCTCATTTTTCGCGAAAAATCGCTATCGATGCGTGGCACGCTGCGCAACGCTATTGCGGATGCACCAATCGATGTTCCAAAGTCGCTTGATCTGGAATGGCTAAAGTCGGAGCGATTTTCGGGCGAGCTGGACGGCTTCCTAAGGAAAGTCCGGGCTCGCCGCCATGTCTTCCTGGGCTACTCCTCGCAGTCATCCGAAGTCGCCAATCATTTATCGAGATTTCTCAGCGAGAAACTGAATCTCAGAGTCTACGACTGGAAGAACTTCCCAGTCGGGAGATCAGTCTGGGAGAACATCGAGGAGGCCGAACGGTTGACCAACTGCGGCATCTTCCTCTTTATGGAAGACGACGTCATCGGCAATGGAAGGAACAAGAAGCTAGCGCCGCGCGACAACGTCATCTTTGAAGCTGGATATTTTGCCGGCGCAAAGCGGAAATCGAGGTCGCTGGTCATCCGAGAAAAGGATGCAAAGATTCCGACCGACTTTGGAGGCATTCTCTATTTGGAGCTTCCCAGCCGCAAGAGTATTGCCGCGATCGAGACCAAATTGGCCGATCAGATCGAGCGGATGTTGACCGGTGCCGATTAGGCTCTTACCTGCAACCAGCATACGTCCACGGATCTCATCTCTATGCCCGATGCCCTCGAACTCCTGAAAACCCGGCGCTCGATGAAGCCGCGCGAGATGACCGGACCCGGCCCCTCGCCTGCCGAGCTCGAGACCATCCTGACCATCGGCGCGCGGGTGCCCGATCACGGCAAGCTCGCGCCCTGGCGCTTCATCGTGTTCGAGGGCGACGCGCGCGTCCGTGCCGGCGAGGTGATCGCCAACGTGTTCGCGCGAAAAAATCCGAACGCCCAGCCTGCCGAGATCGACGTCGAGAAGCGGCGGCTCACCGATGCGCCGCTGGTGATCGGCGTCGTCAGTTTCACCAAACCGCATCCAAAGGTGCCGCCGTGGGAGCAGCAATTGTCGGCCGGCGCCAGCGCGATGAATATCGTCACCGCCGCGGCCGCGCTCGGCTACGGCGCGTGCTGGCTGACCGGCTGGTTCGCCTTCGACCGCGACGTGCTGGACGGACTGGGCCTGAAGGCGGACGAGAAGTCCGCCGGCTTTATTCATATCGGGACAGCGCCGAAGTCGAACGAGGACCGGCCGCGCCCGGCGCTGTCGGATATCGTCACGCGGTTCTGACTGCGCCTGCGATGCGCCGTATCACCGACGGAAATCGCACAAACCCTTTATAGGCTATCGTGCCTCGGCCATCAGCCAATCGCGAAACGCCTTCACGTTGGGCCGCTTCAGGGCGCGGGGTGGATAGACCACGTAGTAGGCGAAGCCGGCAGGCAGGCTGAGCTCGAACGGCCGCACCAGCCGGCCTGCGGCAAGCTCGGCGGCGACCAAGGCGCTGCGGCCGAGCACGACGCCCTCACCCCCGACTGCAGCTTGGATCGCGTGATCGGAAGATAGAAACGTTGGACCGCTGTGCGGATCGACATTATCGACTCCCGCGCTGTGCAACCATATGGCCCAATCGACAGTGAAAACGTCATGTAGGAGCGTGTGGCGAGCGAGATCGGCGGGCGCGCGCAACGGATACCGACCTTTGAGCAGTTTCGGGCTGCACACCGGAAAATGATCTTCCTTCATCAGCAATTCGGCTGACAGACCCGGATATTGGCCACCGCCACAGCGAATGGCGATATCAATTCCGTCGCTGACGAAATCCGCCAGCCGCTCCGACGTCGCCACCCGCACGTCGATATCGCCGTGGGTCCGCCGAAAACGAAACAGCCTGGGCATGAGCCATCTGGCCGCGAACGAGTCGATCGTGCTGACGCTCACCATTCCGGAGGATTGTCCGGCCGCTGCCGACGTCGCCGCCGCGAGGTGTTCCAGGACGTCACGAATCTCGGCCGCAAAGGATGCGCCGATTGGCGTCAGCCGCACCGAGCGGGTCGCTCGGATCATCAGTTGCACGCCGAGATGATCCTCGAGATTGCGGACGGCGCGGCTGACGGCGCCATGGGTCACGCGTAACTCGTCGGCCGCTCTGGAAAAACTCAGGTGGCGGGCCGCAGCTTCAAAGCTCGGCAGCGCATTCAGGGGCGGGAAACGGTGCCGCATGGGTCGCAGTCAATTTGTGAGAGATACTCACATATAGCAGCCCATTACTCGTTTGTCATCAATGCTGAAGAGGCTCATTTTGCTTCACATGAAATGGAACAACCCGACCAGGAGGAGCTGGCCATGCTGAAAGGAAAAACGCGCATTCCGCCGGTCGACGTCGAGACCTGCCCAGACGACCTGCGCGAAACGCTTGAGGAGCAGCGCAAGCTCTGGGGCGTGCCGCTCTACCCCTACCTCTTCTACGCGCGCCACCCGCCGTACTTCCGCGCCGCGGAGAAGATGTGGGCCGCTCTTCAAGAAGACGCCAAGCGCGTGCCCGGCACGCTCAGGGCGCTGGTCAACCGTCGCGTCGCCTGGTGGAACGGCTGCGAATACTGTCAGGACGCCCATGCTGCCAAGGGCAGCAGGCTCGGCCTTTCGACGGAGAAGATCGAGGCGCTCAGCGACTACGCGAAGAGCCCGCTCTTCAGCGACGCGGAGAAGGTGGCGCTCGAATATGCCGACGCGATCACGGACACCCAGCGCGACGTCGACGACGAGCTGTTCGCGCGCCTCAAACGGCACTATGACGACGACACCATCGCGGAGCTGACGATGATCACCGCGTGGCAGAACGCGGGCACGCGCTTCAACCGGGCGTTCCGCATCCCCTCGCAAGAGTTCTGGAAGCGATGACGGGTATGGACCCCATGGTTACGATTTACGCGTCCTAGCGCGCAATGACCTCGATCTCACCGTCGACGCCATTGACGACGTTGAAGGGACGCTCGAACACCTTGCCCTCGTTCTTGGCGATCGCGCGATACTCGCCTTCGGACAATACGACCTTGGGGAAAGCGCCGATCGATTCCTTGATGACGTCGCCGCCCGGCGTGATCACCGACCACGCGGTGTTGGCCAGCGCTTCGCCGCCCTTGTCGCTGACGAGTTTCAACGTGATGACCGCGGCGCGGTGAGTGACGATCACGTCGGTCAATTTGCCGGCTTGCACGCGGATGTCGGAGCGCACCACGGAATTGGCGTCGCCATAGTTGGAGATGATGTAGTAGGTACCTTCCGGGAGCAGCACGACATCGCCGGCGGCGACGCTCGGCACCAGGGAGGCGCGCTCCGCGGCCTCGAACTGGCTGCCCTTGTAGATCGCAAACGAAATCTGGTTCTGCGGAATCCTTGAGGCGCCGACGCGGCCCTCGATACGCAGGCCGCCGGCCGGGAGCACGAAGGATTCGCGGTCGGTCTCGGCCTTGAGGTTCACCGCGCGCACCGCGCTGACGAGGCCAAGCGCGACATGGACCACATAGTTGCCGGGCGGCAGCACGATGTTCGGCGTCGCGCCATGATCCTCCCGGATCAACTTGAAGGTACCGCTCTCATCCGGACGATCCGGAAAAATCCGCCACACCAGCCCACTGTTGATGACAGGCAGATCCTTGCCGTAGCGCGCCGTCAGCGACAGCACGGCCTGACCGGGCGAGGCGGCCCCAGGAGAGGCGACGGCCGGCGGCGGCGGCACCGTGGCGATCGAAGGCGACGATTGCGTCAATGGTGCAGTCAGGGACGGGGTAGCCGCGGGACCGGAAGGAGGCGCCAAATTGAGCACCGGGCCCGAAGGCACGTCCGGCACGACCGCCGGCGGCACCGGCGGCGGGCGATCGCTGAACATCTGGGCGCTCGCCGGAGCGGTGTGGAGGGCAACCAGCGTAATCGCGAGCGCCGGCCATGACCGTCCGCTACGCCGGAATCCAAAGATGCCGTCACCCCCTGCTGTCATGGTCATGCTTTTCACTGAAAACGCGGCAAATTCAAGCCTTCCGGCCCCCGTGCGACGCCGGTGTGTCGGAACCGTCGTCCAGACGACGGGTTAGGAAGAAGGATTAGGAATAAGGTCTCGACCTCGTCACAATCCCTGCCTACCCGCTCCCGAGCGCGGCATAAACCATGCTTGTTGGACGTTGTGGCGGAGCGAGACCGCAGCACGTAACCTTGCGCTTACGAAAAAACACATGAGCTGTTGGTAAGGAGGATTTTCTCCGCTTTGCCCGAGAAAATGCCTCCAGGAGATTTTCGGTGCTGGATATCTTGATCGGACGCGGCCGGAACGGAGCTGATAACGAAGAGAAGGTGGGACTGGGCAGCATCCGGCGGCCGGTGATCGGGCTTGCGCTGGGCGGCGGCGCCGCGCGCGGCTTCGCCCATATCGGCATCGTGCGGACGCTGATCGCCCATGGCATCGTGCCCAATGTGGTGGTCGGCACCTCGATCGGCGCGGTGGTTGGCGGCGCCTATGCGACCGGACATCTCGACCGCCTGGAGGATTGGGCGCGCAGCCTGCAGCCGCGAAATATCCTTAGCTATCTCGACATCCGCCTCAACGGATCGGGCCTGATCGGCGGCACCAAGCTTGCCGCCGAGCTCGAGGCTGCCATGGGCCCGAGCCTGATCGAAGAGCTGCCGGTGAAGTTCGCCACCGTCGCGACCGAAGTGCGCACCGGCCACGAGATATGGCTGACCCATGGCCGCATTGTCGATGCCCTGCGCGCCTCCTACGCCCTGCCCGGAATATTCGCACCGGTTCTGGTGGGCGATCGCTGGCTGGTCGACGGCGCGTTGGTGAACCCGGTGCCGGTGTCGGCCGCACGGGCCTTTGGCGCGGAAATCGTGATCGCCGCCAATCTCTCCAGCGACGTGTTCGCCCATTCCACGACGATCTATTCCCACGGGCCGACGGCAGGAGTGACGGTGGTGGCGACGCCCGAGGTGATGGACCCTGCCCCGCCGAAACGCGGCTTCGGCAAGTTCTTTTCCGCCGAGCGCACCGTCAAGCGCGAGTTCTTCGGCGGCGCCGGACGACCGGGCATCTCCACCATCATGGTGGACGCCTTCAACATCATGCAGGACCGCATCACCCGCGCGCGCCTCGCCGGCGATCCGCCCGACCTTTTGATTTCGCCCCGGGTCGGCCAGATCGGCTGGTTCGATTTCCATCGGGCCGATGAACTGATTGCGCATGGCGCGCGCGCGGCCGAGCGCGCCATCGAATCCATTCAGGAAGCGATCGGCATTCTGGTGCCGCCCTCGACTGAAGCAGGCGTGCCGGCCGACAAGAGCGCCAAAGAATAAGTCAGGCGGTCTTGATATAATTCTGCAGCGCTTCCTGCTCGGTCTCGTATTCGTGGACCCGGCGCTTGACGATGTCGCCGATCGAAATCAGGCCGACCACCTTGCCGTCCTCGACCACCGGCAAATGCCTGAACTTGCCCAACGTCATCATTTCCATGATGCCGGCGACCGTGTCCGACTGCCTGCAGCTGACGACCTTGCGCGTCATCACGCCGCTGACGGGCTCCTCGAGCACGTGTGCGCCGCGCTCGCTCAGCACACGCACGATGTCGCGCTCGGACAGGATACCTTCGATGCGGCCCTGGCTCATCACCAGCACCGCGCCGATCTTCTTTTCGCCGAGAATCTTGACGGCCGCCGCGAGTTTGGCATCCGGCTCGACGTTGAGGACTTGATGGCCTTTGGAATCGAGAATTGAACGCACCGTCATTGTTGCCTCCCTGAATCGGTTCGCACCCGTACGAAGCGGGGTTCGGCTTTGTTCGCGAGTCTCAGTCAACAAATTTGCGCCAGATTCGCTTCAGGCGCTCTGGGCGGGCACGGCTGTCACGCGCGCCGACCGACTTTGCTACTTCACAACGTTATGCGGGATGATGGAGGAAATCAGGCTGCGCCGCAAGCCGAGATCAAGAATGATCCGATACGCCGGGAGACGACGCACCTGCAGCATCGACAGGAACACGCGGCACCGGATCGAACAGCGAAAACAGCACGAGGCCTGCGAAAAACCCGCCGATATGCGCCTGCCAGGCGACGCTGGCGCCGTCGATGCCGATCGCGATCGATCCGACGCCGAACAGGATGTTGACGCCGAACCAGATCGCGAGAAAGCCGAGCACGCGGCGATTACGCAATGCGCGCGAAAGCGACAATGCCGGCACCTTGGCGGCGGCTTCGGCGTCGCCGCGATTGAAGGACAGGAAGCTGCCTCTCACGAAGGCAAAGCGGATCGCGGCCGCCATCGTGCCGGACACCGACGCCGAGGCGCCGATCATCGGCGCCACCGCGTGCTCATGGGTGACGAGATGGGCGAGCGCACCGGCCGCGGCCGTGACCGCCATGAAAATGAAAAACCGGATCGCGCCAAAGCGCCGCGCCAGCGCGCTGCCAAACGGCAACAGCCACAATACGTTGAAGCCGATATGGCTGAGATTGGCGTGCAGCAGCGAATAGGTGACGAAGCTCCAGACCTTGGCGCCGGCCCCGCCGGGAAAGGTGTAATCCAACAGCGTCGAGTCGTAACGCTTCGGAATGAATCCGAACACGTCGACGGTCCAGTCCTCCGCTTCGAGCGGCAGCAGCACCCGCAGGTGAATGACCGCGATCAGCACGACATAGGCGGTCAGCGCGGCGGGCAGCGTCAAGATCGGTTCGCGCGGAGTTTCCAGCGGAACTTGCGACGACACTTCCGGCGGCGTGTTTGGGGAGGATTCCATGGGCTGCGGCTGGTGCGGGTGATGGACCCAGATAGGCGGCTTTGGCCCGACTGTGCAAGTGCACAACGGCAAGGAAACCATCGCATGAAGGCATCATCGAATGGTTGGAGCGGCAGGAGCGACCGAGGGCGCGCCAAGTCGGGAAAGTGACGGTAGCGGTCATATGACCGGTGTATCCTCCGTCCAAAAGCCGATTCCAGACACATTAATGTCGACCACCGGACATAACAGGTGTCTAACATGGCCCACCACCGTGTTGCCCTTGGTTTTTGCCGGTGGCCGGGAGACGGCTCGCGCTCCCGTCAGGACCTTTGTTTGGAGCGCTCCCATGAACAGAGACGTCGCTCACATGAACATCGATCATTTCCGCAAATTGCTTGCCACTGAGACGGACCAAGCAAAGTGCGTGGTGCTTCGTCGGCTGCTTGCAGAAGAAGAGACCAAGCTAAAAGCTGCGAACGATTTCGCAGAACGAAAATCGAGAGGCTAGTGGTCCGATTCTAACATTCGCATCCCGTTGCAGCGAGTTTCTTGCGAAGGTTAGAATCAAAGGACCACTAGCAGATATAGGTTTCTAGTGGAGTTCTGGATTTGACATTCGCTTTGCGAGCCCGCGCCTAACTGGGTAGCGAATGTCAAATCCCCTCCACTAGCTCGGACGACCTCTCATCCCAATGTCGCCAGTGCGTCGGGTGAACGTTCACAGGATCGTTCGTCGCCGTCCGAACCCAGCCACGGAGAACATGACGGCAGGCAAACGCCAACGCGTGCGGGCCGTTGTAGTCGACCACAGCAAGTTCCAAGTCACAGCCAAACGGGGCGCTCTTGATCGGCATCCAAACTTTGGTCATCGGAAAAATCTGCGCCGTTCAGGTTGCCATTCCTTGATCCATCGCAATGATGCCTGGCTCAAGATGTCGCACCAAGATGGAACCCAACTCTCCTGCGACCCGCATGTCCTTTCAGTTGTTCTCGCTGAACCTGGGAGTCGACCATGGACCAATCGATCCAATCCTACCGGAACCGGTTGCTGCAATTGCTGCCGCGGCTGGATTTTGATGAGCTAAAAGCCCACTTGGAGAC
>JBATYU010000268.1:0-11713 GCA_049674245.1 Bradyrhizobium sp.
TCCTGCGCTTTGCGCGGTATTCGCTTTGGCTGCTCGACGCGATGCGGCCCTCTGCCTATGGCATTTATCTCGTGCACTTCATCTTTCTCATCTGGCTGCAATATATCGTTTACGATCCACCGTTCCCAGCACCGGTCAAGTTCGCCATCGTATTCACCGGCACGCTCTCGATGAGCTGGGCGCTCACCGTGCTGTTGCGAAAAATTCCAGTTGTCGCGAACGATCTAGTGCGCGGCAGGTCAATTTGGCGGGCTTCAGTTGGTCACGCTAGCGTCGGCGCATACGGGCATGCGATCTCGACGACGCACCCGGCTCCCGGGCGAATAGTGAATCGGAAGCCATGCAACTTTACGATTGCCGCTACCAGGTTCAGGCCAAGACCCAGGCCCGTTGTGTGTCTTATCTTATCCGACCGATAGAAGCGCCTTAGGACGGCGTCGCGCTCGTGTTCGCTTATGCCGGAACCAGTGTCCTTGACGCGCATGATAATTTCACCATTGTGGCAATCCAATGCGATTTCCACCCGCCCGCCGGTCGGGGTATATTTGACGGCGTTGTCGACAAGGTTGGCGACCGCCTCGATCAAGAGGTCGCGGTCACCATAAACGCTTACTTCGTGCGGCGATTGAACGACAAGGTTGATCCCCTTATCTTCTGCTATCGGCTCGTACATGTCGCCCACCTCGCGCACCAGGTCTGCAAGCGCCACTTTGCCGAAGCCGGCCGACCGCTGACTTTTCTCGATTTCCGCAAGCCGCAAAATCGCGGTGATGATCGAAAGCGACTGATCGAGCGCCTCTATCGCTTTGTCTGCAACAG
Organism: Bradyrhizobium sp.; assembly: GCA_049674245.1. Taxonomy (GTDB): domain Bacteria; phylum Pseudomonadota; class Alphaproteobacteria; order Rhizobiales; family Xanthobacteraceae; genus Bradyrhizobium. The sequence goes on from JBATYU010000268.1 coordinate 820, forward strand.
ACTGCAACTGCTCCAGCGTTCTGGCGCTGGTGCGACCGCGCTCAAGCATGAGCCGGGCCCGCGTGAGGGGCGTGCGCAGGTCATGTGCGATGTCGTGGCCGACGCCGGCAAGGGAGTGGATGAGGGTTTCCATCTCGTCGAGCATGCCGTTGACGATGATCGCAAGTTTGGAGAAGGGATCATCAGTGTTCCCATGCGGGAGTCGTTCGCGTAAATTGCCGGCGACGATGCGCTGAACGCGATCGTTGACCTCCACGATGCGCCTTCTGGCCCGCGCGTTCAGCGCCACACCAACCGCAACACAGAGAAGAACCGCGGGAATTAGTCCGAGTGCGAGCGCCCGGCCGACGACGCGCGCGATCTCGTCGATTTCATCGGCGCTTCGTCCGATCACCAGCACGTTGCTATCGGGCAAAATTCGTGCGATCAGGCGGATCACCTGTTTCTCGCGGCCGCTCCCGTCGATCCGGTCGACCACAGCTTCTTGTGTCCTGCCGTCTATCTTGAGATCGAGTGGCCGGCTTTCCACGTTGCCTGCGATCCTGCCGCCGTCCGGGGCAAACAATCCCACGAGCCGAACACGGGCCGGATCTTGCCTTATGCCCTCGTTGATGGATTCGAGCCTCTGCACTGGCGATAAGGCCGCAAGGGCGCCCATCTGCAAGGCGATCGCACGGTCGGATCGCATCGTCAGGTCATGCTTTGTTTTCAAATAGACGAACCCGAGCAATGTAACGGTAAAAGCCGCAAATATGCCGGCTACTAGCACGGTCCACCGCAGCGTAGTCGAGCGCATGAACTCAGGCATCTGCATCAGGTTGTTCAGCCGAAAGGTCGCAGAGGCGCTCTGCTCTTCTGCTTGCTTTGGGCAATAGTTGCGAGGCTCGGAACGAAGCAGGCATGACTTCGTCGACATGGATCCACCCTTCGCGTTTGGCTCGTCTGGCTCGCACCTGCACGGCGTATCCCTGGGGTTCCAGCTCCAAGCGCCAGCATGCCTGATCAATGCGAACGGCTCGATCCTACGGAGGTTGTTTCGAATGCAGTATTGGTTTTGACCGCCCCATACCTTGGTTTAGCAGCGGGAGAAGTCGCTCCGGACGGGCTGATAGCGGGAGAAGTCGTCGCAGGAGGTGCACCAGATAATGCGCCTTCGCTTCACCATCTCAGCTGCCGGCTCCGCCGGGATGTCGATTCAAGGCGGCCTCGACGCAGTTGATCAAGGCCGGTGCAGCAAAGGGCTTGGCCAGGAAGCCAATGGCTCCCGCCTTCAACGCGTGGGCGCGGACGCTCTCTTCGGGGAAGGCCGTGATAAACACAAACGGCACCTTGTAACCTTGGGCTCGCACATGTGTGAGAAGGTCCAACCCGCTCATAGCCGGCATCTGCACATCCGCGACGACGCACGACGTGCCGTGCAAATGGGTCGACTGCAGGAACTCCTCGGCCGATGCAAATGTATGGACCAGGTATCCATGCGAGCTGAGAAGATTGTCGGTCGCAGCACGGACGGATGCATCGTCGTCAATGACTGAAATTACCGAAAGCATTGACAAGGCGGACCTTCCTCATGCGGGCGCAAGGCGCCTGGCTTGGCACTGGGCCGATCGGAAAGGTGGGCCGCGAATCAGGATTGCGAAATCATACTTAGGTTTGTTCGCGCGCGAAGACGCACCGCAAAATTACGGGGGGTCCGGCCTTTAAGCGAACTTAAAGCCGAATTCTATTTCGCGCCCTTGAGCGCGGTCAAATACTCGACGATCGCGCCGACATCCTCCGGGGCGATCGGAGCCTTGTAGTTGTTGATCATCTTGTTGACTTCCGCCGCCCAAGCTTGCTTCGACAGCGCCGGTTGCTCCAAGACCATGCCGGCCGAGTGACAGGCGAGGCAATTATTGTTGATCGCGTCCGAACCCGGCCCCGTGGGGAACATCTTGTCGCTGTCGGGCAGGTCGAGCTTGACCGACTTCAATTCGAGTGGTGTAGCGGCGCGTGCCGTGAGAGGCATTGACGCCACTCCTAACAGAACGATGGCCGGCAGCAAATTCCTAAGCATCAGGTACTCCATCAAACCGCGGTAACATTCACTGACTCCACGATGTTGCGCATGAAGCCGGCCGGATTCCAATTCGGTGTGTCGGGTTGCGCGACACCGTTGCTGTTGGTGCACCGGACCAACAGACTGTACTCACCGGCCGCGGGCAGCGTTAATTGCGTCTGCCACTGCCGAAATCCGTATTTGCCTTCGTCTTTTCCCAGCTGCGCCTGATGCCAGCTTTGACCATGGTCGATCGAGAAGTCGACGCCCGCCACGCCACTATCGCCGCCGAATGCAATGCCGCGCAACGTCGTCGGTGTAGCCGCCTTCATCTTATTACCAGACGCAATATTCGTGACGAAGGATCTGGGCACCATTCGGTTGATCGGAATCATCTTCACGTCGGTTTCGCCCGGTTTGATGTTGGCGTGCGGCGTGTCGGGAATGGTGTAGGCAACCTTTGTCCAGTAATTGGTGTCCGGTTGATCAAGCACCTCAATATCATTGAGCATCTTGACCCAGTAGGTCGCGTACCAGCCGGGCACGACCAGCCGCAGGGGAAATCCATTCACCAAGGGCAGCTGCTCGCCATTCATGGCATAGGCGATCATCACCTCGCCGTCGCGCGCGTGGTCGATGTCCAACGACTTCATGAAGTGTGGCGCATCCGCCACCACGGGCTCTTCCAGTCCTTTAAATCGTACCTGCACGGCGCCCGGCTTCACGCCGGCCTTATCCAGCACGTCCTTGAGACGGACCCCGGTCCAGAGCGCATTGCCCATGGCGCCGTTCGCCCATTGCCCACCGGGCACGCGAGGCTGGAAAAACCCCCGCGAATTGCCGGAGCATTGGTTCACGGCGGACAGTTGAACGCTCGGCAAACCGTGCACGATATCGTTGAGCGACAGCGACAATGTTTGATTGACATGGCCGCGCACGCTCAGGCCGAACTTGTCGATGTCGATATCGGTCGGGATGAGCGCCCAGTGCCAGCGCACATAGAACTGGTCGTTAGGCGTGAATACCCCCTTGTCGAAGACTTCAAACGGGGTTTCGAGAAGCGGTGGACGGGTCCGCTGCAGGATCATCGGCCCTTTCTGCGGGAAGGCGGTCGTAATCTGCCGCGCATCGGGACCGCCGGGCAGCGGCAGCTCAATCATGCTTTGCGCCCATGCTGGTTTTGACAGAGCCACGCCTGCAGCGCTTGCCGCGGCAAGCAGTTGCCGCCGCGTCATCTTGCGATGAAAGGCACCATTCTTCGCCATTTGAACCTCCGCGGCATTTGTAGCCAACCAAAGACCGTTCGCGAGGGTAGACCGATCACCAGCCAACGGCTCGACCTACGAAGGTTGATTCGAATATCGTGTTGGTTTGCCGCGCCCTATACCTTGGTTTAGCGGCGCGAGAACTCGCCGTGGACAGGCCGGTGGAAATTGGATTCGCCCAATGCTCGCGGAATACGCGCTAGGCCTTGGTGCGACGAATTCCGAGCGTTTCGGCCCTTCTCACCAAATCGGCCAACGACCTCGCGCCCATCTTCTTCATGATGTGCCCACGATGGATCTTCACGGTAATTTCGGCAAGTCCGAGTTCTGCGGCTATCTGTTTGTTCATGAGGCCAGACGATACCAAAGCCAGGATTTCCCGCTCGCGAGGCGTTAAGGTCTCAAAATGGGTCTGCAAGCCGGCGACGATCTTATCGGCTTCGCGTCGCTTGCGATCCCGTTCAATCGCCACCGTCACGGCGTCCAGCATGTCCTGATCGCGAAACGGTTTGGTCAGGAAATCGACCGCCCCGCCCTTCATCGCTCTGACGCTCATCGGAATGTCGCCATGGCCGGTCATGAAGATGATGGGAATACGAATGTTCGCCTTGGCTAGTTCGGCTTGGAAGTCCAGACCGCTCAATCCCGGCAACCTGATGTCAAGAACGAGGCAGCTCGCGACATCTGGAAGCTTCGATTGCAGCATTTCGGACGCCGAACCGAACAGCTCGACCTCCAGTCCCACCGATTGAAAGAGGTTGTTTAGCGCTCTTCGTATTGATTCATCGTCTTCGACAATGAAGACGAGCGGCTCCCTGGCGCCGGCGGGCTGATGCGATGGTTTGGGGCGCTCGGTCACAATGCATCCTCCTGGTGCGAGGGCAAGGCGAATTGAAACGTCGCGCCGGCCCCCTCATTGCGGGAAACCGACAGACGTCCCCCATGGGCTTCCACGATCGAGCGGCAGATCGAGAGTCCCATGCCCAAGCCGCTGGACTTGGTGGTGAAGAAGGCGTCGAACAGCCGGTTTGCATTCTCGGGCGAAATCCCGATACCGCAATCCGTCACACTTGCAAGTACGCGGTGTGTCTCGTCCTGGCCTGTTCGGATCACCAGTTCGCGCGGTCGATCGCAGATCGGCTGCATGGCTTCGATACCATTCATCACCAAATTGAGGATCACCTGCTGCAGTTGAACCCGATCAGCGCGAATAATGGGTAAAGCAGGCGCCAACTCGGTTCGCAATGATACCCGGTGGCTGGTTAGCTCACGCTCCACCAGCGCGATGACCTCCCCGACGACGTCATTTACGTCGAGCGGCACCTTCTCGATGTCGGACTTTTTAGCGAGCGCCCGGACACGCCGCATCACTTCGCTCGCCCGGCAGCTGTCGTTGATGACCCATTCGACCGAGCGGCGCGCGGCGGCGAGATCGGGAGTCTCACGGTCGAGCCAGCGCAGACAGGCTTCGGCGTTGGCGACGGCAGCGGCGAGCGGTTGGTTCACTTCATGGGCGATGGAGGCGGTCAGTTCGCCCAGCGTCGTCATGCGCATAACATGCGCGAGTTCCACCTGCGCTTCGCGCAGCGCCCTCTCGGCGTGATCTGCGCGAATCGTCGCCGTAACATCGGTGCCGGTGCCCCGATAGCCGAGAAATTCTCCCTTTGCGTTAAAAAACGGTTTGCCGCTCGTCCGCACGTATATTGGCGATCCGGTCCCGCGGAGGGCGTACTCGAAATCTCGAAATGGCAGATGTGCGTCCAGTATCGTCCGATGCCGTCTCCATTTTTCGGGCTCTGACTCGACATCCGCTGCAATATCCCAGCGAGACAGGCCGGCCAGGCCTGAGGGCACGAGGCCAATATCACCGACGTGTTCCGATATGCGGGTGACCCGATGGTCCGGTCCGGCCTCCCAGAACCAGTCGGATGCCGTTTCCGCATAATCGCGGAAGCGCTGCTCGCTTTCGCGAAGTGCCACCTCGGCTCGCTTGCGGTCCTCGATGTCGGTAGACGATCCGTACCATTTGACAATGTTGCCCGCCTCATCGCGCAGCGGCTCGGCCTGGAACCAAAACCAGCGATATTCACCATCGTAGCGCCGGAGCCGGGCTTCAAGCCCGCCTCGCATGCCGGACTCCCGTATTGCGCTCCACTTCACCAACATGGCCCTCTTGTCGTCAGGATGAAAAGCACGCGGCCAGGCAGTCGAGACCTGGTCCAATGAGATGCCGGTATAGTCAAGGGCTGTTTGATTGAGGAAATCGGGGACCCCGTCCGGTCCAGCACGCCAGACCAGCGTCGGGATGGTGTCGATGACCAGCCGAAGGCGATCTTCGGATTTCTTGATTTCATCAAACGCCTTTTGCAGCGCCTCCTTGGCGAGGTGCTGCTCGGTGACATCGATGTGCGTACCAACCAGTTCGAGCACTTCACCGTCGCCACCGACGAGAGGATGTCCCACCGAATGTACGTATCTTGTCGGACGGTCCGGAAGATCTATGCGAAAATCGACTTCAAAGTCCGTTTTCTCTCGCACTGCCTGCCGCGCCATTTCGATAACCAGCTCCCTGTCTTCGGGGAGAATACGATCCTGGAAGGATTGCGGTGACAGAGGGTCATTTTCCGGATCGAACCCAAACAGGTGGTACACTTCGGGCGACCGATAAACGAATGCCTGAAGGCGCACATCCCAGGCCCAACTGCCCGTGTGACTCAATCGCTGGGCTTCGGCCAAATAGGCTTCGCTGCGTCGCAGCTTCCGTTCCGCTTCCCTTGCAGCCGTGACAACCGTCACCGCCCCGACAAATTCGACACCGCCTGACGCATCTCTCACGGCACGAGCTACGGCATGGACATATTTCACCGCGCCGTCGGGCATCAGCAATCGGTGTTCATGGTCGAAATCTTTTCCGTCGCGGGACGCGCGATCGATGGTCTCTCGCACGGCAGCGCGATCCTCCGGATGAGTGCGCTGGATAATAAATTCCACTGTCGGTTTCGTCGCCCGGTCACATCCAAAGATCCGGAAAGTCTGGTCCGACCAGATGATCTCGCCGCTGGCGACATTCCATCCGAAGCTCCCGGTGCCGCTCAATCTCTGCGCTTCGGTCAAATACATTTCGCTATGCAGCAGCGCGGCTTCAATCCGCTTCTGATCCGCAATCGCTACTCTCAAATCATCGCCCGAATGCTGGAGAGATTCTGTTGCTCTTCTCTGCGCCGAGATCAGGAACGCGACAACGAGCGATGTAAGGGAAAACAGGAACAGACGCGGCAGCTCCGAAATACCCACGACGGATAAATCATGCTTCCAGGTAAATGAATTGATCGGAGGCACCAGGTAATAATGAAATGCCAAAAGGGTGAGCGCGATCGCCAACAGCGCCGGGCCGAAACCGCCGACCCACGCAGCGAAGATAACAGCGCAAAGCATCGACGATGCGATAGCCTCAGCATTCAGCAAACGTGTGATGAGTTCCGCGGCAATGATCGCAACCGCGACCGACAAGACCGCCATTGCATGGTGAGAAATCGTGGACAGTCTTGGCCACCGCTGAGGGAGATCAGGTTTTCCCATTCTGCCAGCTCGTCCCGTTGAGGGCGATGCGACTGCAATGCCGCGGGGGAAAAACCGCGCGGCTGAATTCCGGAAATTCGTGATCTGGTTACGCAACATTTGCAGAGCGTCCCGTCCCGGGTCTCCGGCGAACAAGATTAGAGCATTTTAAGGAATTCCGGCAATTCGATTGCCTCTGCGGACGCGGTTCCCAAGCGGTTAAGTTACTCGAAACCCTAGTTAAATCTCCGCAAAATCGAACAAAACGCGGCAATCTCGCGCAAGCCATTCCGCCTCCAAGCGCGCAACCGTCATCAGCTGGCTTTGCGCAATCGATGCGAGTGACCTCGATCCCACGGTCGCCGCACACCCACAAGCTGGCAGCACTGCTCATGCGATACTGCTGCGAAAGGCAATCCAACTAACCTTCCATTTAATCCGACTAAACCTCTGTTTAATGGTGTCGCCGGCTGACCGGACCTAGTCTTGGACCAAGCAGCCCGGCCGCGTCTTCTCTCTGGCGCGGTATCGCATAGCTGCCAAAGCGGACGGCTGCGCATCGCCCCTCCCCCCCCCGCCCTGCGGGCCGTCCGCCTCTTTGCCCGCAGCACTGCGCGGGCCGAATTCCGGAAAATTCGCGGTCGCTTTACCCATCACCCGTCACTCGCCGCGTGCGTCAGTAGCAGCGCCGGCCAGCCCTCCATCGCGTTGCGTGGACCTTCGCCGCTGCCGCTCAAGAAACGCGGGGCGTGAAAGGCAAACACCATAAACCTCCGTATGACTCTCCTGATCCTTTTCGATATCGGACGCTTACGCACGTACGATTGAGCCCGCCGTCTCATCCTCTTAGTCTCGCTACTAATCGGACGAGCCGATTGCAGGTGACAAGATGTCCACGATCCCGGCCAGAAAGATCGAGCGCAACCGCCGTAAGCCCGACGGGCGGAGTCACGGATGTGCCCCGCCGCCAAACCGCACCTGCGACGATCAAGAAGTCTGCTGCTTCGCCTCAGGAGGCGGCACATGAGAGTCAAGCTCTGCGCTCGCTGTCCCTATCTGCCGTGCGACTTGGCAGGTCACTACGATCCCGAAGCCGTGCTTCACCTGTGCGCGAAGTGCGATGGCGAACAGCAGGCAAGCTCTAGGCACGACTCACGCAAGATCCACAGGAGGCAGAAATGCGCAACGGTCCTCAATATCATTGCAACGGCGCAGCGAAGCGTTGCGCAATCTGTGACGGAAAGTTTGGTCTCATCCGGTACTACTCCTGGCGAACCGCGCTCTGCTCGAAGAAGTGCGATGATCGCTTCAAGGCCCGACAGGAGGGTGACCGCAGATGGTTACGCCGGCTCCAAGCCGCCTGACGACTGTTGCGGCACGAATCACGCGGCAATTTCCCGCAGTTCAGTGTTTCGTAACAAGGAGGCTGCGCATTGAACCTTCTGTGCAAACTTCTCTTATGCAGTTGCCTCTGTTGCCTGTTGGCTGTTCCGGTCCAAGCACAAGACGGACAAAGCCACGCTGGGCTTCGTCACCATCCGCCGCAAGATCAGCTCCTGCACGAGAAATTCTATTCAACATGGCACATGCCCGACAATCCGTCGGCTAGCTGTTGCAATGATGCGGACTGCTATCCGACTGAAATCAAGTACGTCGACGGCAACCTCTACGCAAAACGCAGAGAAGACGGAAAGTACATTCCCGTTCCACCGGAAAAGGTCGAGCGGAACAGAGACAATCCCGATGGTCAAAATCATCTCTGCGCTCCCCCACCCAATGTCTTCCACCCGTCCGATACCGTGTTCTGCTTTACACTAGGGGGCGCCACATGAGATTCGTATTGGTGAATTTCAGGTCGCCCTGCCGACAGTCCTTCTGCGCGATGTGCAATCGACCGATCGGCGCAAGCTACCTGCGAGAAGTCGGGACGCACCTCATCTACTGCGATCACGATTGCTACGCAGATCACTGCGAAAGTGCCATCCTGCTTGTCGAAAGCCACGCTAGAGCAGTGGCCAACCTGACATGAATCCGCTCGATCGCCAGTCACCCCGAAGGAGATCTCGCGAGAAGAAATCAGCGAAGCGCTCGGCGTTGCGATAGCCGTCAATGCCGTCGCCGCAATCGTCTATTCCAGCCGCGTGCTCGACGCCTACGAGCAGGTGACCGCCGCATGGTGATCCTCGGCTGACGCAATTGCTTTCTCACCCGGGGGTCTGCACGAAAGTGTTTCCTAAATTAAAATTTAGTGGTGTCGGTTGGCCGCGAACCTACCTCAGCTTCACGCATTCCGGGTCCAGTGAATCGTAGCGGCGCTCCCTCGTCGCTGACGCGCATCAGCGCCCCAGGCGATTCCGCAGTTCAAGCGAAGGGCAATCTTCTCTCGGATCAATCAGCAGGAGAAACGCAATGAATATCGATGTCAAAGCGGATATCGACCTCGCGGGAATCAGGATTCCCGACAGCAAGCTCGCTCGCGAGATAACGGAGCTGGTGCGGGACACCGAGACGCCGCTGCTGTTTCACCATTCGAGCCGCGTCTATTACTGGGGCGCTCTGGCCGGCAAGCGCCGCGGATTGAGATTCGATCCCGAACTACTTTATGCAGGCGCGATGTTCCACGACATGGGCTTGACGCATCAGCACAGCAGCACCCAGGAACGCTTCGAGGTTGACAGCGCCAATGCCGCCCGTGACTTCCTGCGAAGCCGCGGAGTCCATCAACAAGACGTTGAGACGGTCTGGACCGCGATCGCCTTGCACACGACGCCGGGCATCCCCCCGCACATGCACCCGGTCGTGGCTCTGGTGACGGCGGGCGTCGAAATGGATGTGCTCGGACTAGCCTATTCCGAATACTCCGACGCGGAGCGCGAGGCGGTGGTGCATGCACATCCGCGTAGCGCGCGTTTCAAAGAAGACATCATCCAGGCCTTCTACGACGGCAACAAGCACAAGCCGGAGACGACCTTCGGCAACGTCAATGCCGACGTGCTGGCGGATAAGGATCCGCACTTCACTCGCGGCAATTTCTGCAGCGTCATCCGAGGATCCGCTTGGCGCGGATAAGCCCGCCAACCCTGCCGCCGAAAATCCGGCACTGAAGCCGCCATTGGTCGAACAGGTTGGCTCGATGTCGGCGCACGCGACGTAACCCAACAGACTAACCACAACAGAGGAGCTGATCATGTCTACCGAGAAGCGCATTGCCAACCGGTTTACCAACGCAACCGGGTCGCCGGTCGCCGACAACACCAACATCATGACCGCTGGTCGGCGCGGCCCGGCATTGCTGCAGGATATCTGGCTGATCGAGAAGCTGGCGCATTTCGACCGGGAGGTGATCCCGGAGCGGCGAATGCACGCCAAGGGCTGGGGCGCACACGGCACGTTCACGGTAACCCACGATATCACGCGCTACACCAAGGCCAAGATTTTCTCGCAGATCGGCAAAAAGACGCCCATGTTCGCGCGCTTCTCGACCGTCGCCGGCGAGCGCGGCGCGGCCGATGCGGAACGCGACATCCGCGGCACCGCCCTCAAGTTCTATACCGAGGAGGGTAACTGGGACATCGTCGGCAACAACACGCCGGTGTTCTTCTTCCGCGACCCGCTGCGGTTCTCGGACCTCAACCATGCCATCAAGCGCGACCCGCGCACCGGGCTGCGCAGCGCGGACAACAACTGGGATTTCTGGTCGCTGCTGCCGGAGGCGCTGCACCAGGTCACTATCATCATGTCCGATCGCGGCATTCCGAAGAGCTTCCGCCACATGCACCTGTTCGGCAGCCATACCTTCGCGATGATCAATGCCGCCAATGAGCGCGTCTGGGTCAAGTTTCATTTCCGCTCGCAGCAGGGCATCGCGAACCTCACCGACGCCGAGGCCGCGGCCCTCGTCGCCGGGGATCGCGAAAGCCACGGCCGGGATTTGCTCAACGCGATCGAGGCGGGCGACTTCCCGCGCTGGACGCTCCTCATTCAGGTGATGACCGAGGCTCAGGCGAACACCCACAGGCACAATCCCTTCGAC
>JBATYU010000269.1:0-12007 GCA_049674245.1 Bradyrhizobium sp.
CGTCGTCGTCGAGACCGGCGATGCCGAGCCGCGGCTTTTCGCCGACGGTGACGGTGGCGACATCCTTGACCAGCACCGGATTGCCGCCGCTCTGCGACACCATGGTATTGGCGAGGTCGTCGATCGAACGGATCAGGCCGACGCCGCGCACCACGGCGGCTTGCGTGCCGATATTGACGGTATTGCCGCCAACATTGATGTTGGAGTTGCTGACGGCCTGCAGCAGTTGCGGCAGCGTCAGGCCGTTGGCGATCAGCCTGTTGAAGTCGACCTGCAATTCGTAGGTCTTGGTCCTGCCGCCCCACCCGGTGACGTCGATGACGCCGGGCACGGAACGAAACCGCCGCTGCAACACCCAGTCCTGCAGGGTCTTCAGGTCAAGCACACTGTAGTTCGGTGGCCCCACCAGCCGATAGCGGTAGATTTCGCCGATCGCGCTGACAGGGGAAATTCCCGGCTGCACGTTGCCCGGCAGCGGTGCCAATTGCGACAGCCGGTTCAGAACCTGCTGCAACGCCTCGTCATAGGTGTAAGCGAATGAAAATTGCAGTTTGACGTCGGACAATCCGTACAGCGAGATGGTGCGGATGGTGGTCACGTTCTTGATGCCGGCGACCTGGGTCTCGATCGGTATCGTGATGTAGCGTTCGATCTCTTCCGCCGACAGCCCCGGACTTTGCGTCACGATGTCGACCATCGGCGGCGTCGGATCCGGATAGGCTTCGATGTTGAGCTGCTTGAACGCAATCAGGCCGCCGACAAAAACGGCGACGAACATGCCCACCATCAAGTAGCGGCGCTCGACGGCGATGGCGACAAGGCGATCCATTCAGGTAGACGCTTTCAATGGCCGACTAGCTACCGGACGCCGCGCGGTCGATGAACAGGCTGCCCCTTGTAACAATCTGCTCACCGGCTTTCAAATTGCCATCGACCTCGACAAGGTCGCCATTGACGAGGCCGGTCTTGATCTGACGCAGTTCGACCGATTTGTCGTCATGCGCGACCCAGACCCGGACCTGATCGCCCTCGTAGATCAAAGCCTGCTTCGGCACGGCGGGCGCCGGATGATCTCCGGGGGAGTAGATGGTGACGTTGGCAAACATTTCCGGCTTCAAAAGACCCGCCTTGTTGTCGATGATGGCGCGGACCAGAAGCCGGCGCGTTGCGGGGTCGATCGCGGCGGAAACGTAATTGATACGCGCGGTCAGCGGGCGGCCCGGCAGCGCCATCACGTTGACGGATATCTCCTGCCCCACCGACACGACCGCGGCATCGCTCTCGCGGACGAAAGCAATGAGCCAGACGGTTGAGAGATCGCCGATCACGAATACCGGATCGCTGGCGCCCGCGTTCACATATTGGCCGGGTCCGATCTTACGCTGCACGACGGTGCCCGAGATCGGCGAGAAGATGGTGACCTCCGGATTGATGGTACCCCTGCCCCGGAACGCCGAGATGGTCTCGTCGGTGAAGCCCAGGATGAACAGTTTCTTGCGCGATGCCTCGAGCGCCGTTTCCGAGGAGCGCAGATCGTTCTGCGCCTGGATCAGATTGGCCTGGGTCTGCTGGTAATCCTTGAGCGGAACGGCCTTGCCCTCGAACAGATCCTTGGCGCGCTTGTCCTGTATTTGCGCGAGATCGAGCGCCGACTTGGCCTTGTTCAGCGCGGTGGTGGCCGCGATGTAATCGTTCTGCGCCTGCACGGTATCGGCGGCTTCGATCGTGAATAGCGGCTGCCCCTGCGTGACGCTGTCACCGGGCCGGGCCAGCAGCTTGGTGACGCGGCCTGCATAGGGCGAAAACACCGGCGTCGAACGATCCTCATCGACCGCGACCTTGCCTTCGGTGACATGCTCGGCACGGAACGTCTTTTCGGCCACCGGTTCGATGGTAAGGGTAGCCCATTCGGACGGCGTCGGCGTGAAGTTTTGCACGCCCTTGCGGGACTGGCTGGAGACCTCGGAATTTTCATTCCTCGCTCCGCCGATCTGCGACAGCCCATAGACCGAACCGGCGACAAACACCAGCAAGGCTGCGGCCACCGCCTGCTGTTGCCGGGTAAGCCTCTGCAATCGCTGGATAAGTTCCGACAACATGGGTCCAGTCACTTCGGCGATGATTCCGGCAATGACTGCCTCATCGGTGCGCTAATAGTGCCGAATTGTTGTTACAGACAACCTAAAAAGCACAGGTAGGCTTACCGTTTTGCGTTAAAATTTCGAAAGACGTCAGCCGCGCTCGGGCCATTGCGGCGCGTGGCTGCCGAGCGGCATCGCCGGGCGCGTCCAGAACGCCGGCGTCTTCGACAGGACAGCCGAATGGCTGACCGCCCGCAGAGTACCAAATCCCGACGGCACCTCCTCGGAGAACGGACGCACGGTTTCACCCTTCAACTCCTCGGTCTTCAATCCTGCCGCGACGCGGCCGAGATTCCACAGCCAGCGTCCGGTCTGCGCCAGCGACACGCGGACATGCCAGCTTCCGCCTTCGCGCGACTGGCGCGCCTTTGCCGCCATCGCGCCGAACGCCATCAGATAACCGGTGGCGTGATCGAGCATTTGCGCCGGCAATTCCTTCGGTCCATCGATGCCGGCGGCCTGCCCTTCGGCATGATTGAAGCCGGTCGTGGTCTGCACCAGCGAGTCGAAGCCGCGGCGCTCCGACCATGGTCCGGCATGGCCATAGGCCGACAGCGATACGTAGACGATGCCGGGGCTGATCTTCGCCGCATCTTCCGGCGAGAAGCCGAGCGAGGCGATCGCTCGCGGCCGATAGCCTTGCGAGAAAATATCGGCCTGCGCGAGAAGATCGCGCAAGGTGCCCCGTCCCTGCTCGCGCTTGAGTTCGATGAAGGTCGTGAGCTTGCCGCGGCCGGTGTCGATGGTGAGCCAAGGAATCGCCGGCAGCTCGGGGCCCGAGATCAACAGCACATCGGCGCCGTGAACGGCGAGCGTGCGTCCCGCGACCGGGCCAGCGATCACCCGCGACAGATCGAGCACGCGCACGCCCGCAAGCGGTCGTTTGCCCGCGGGCCATGGTTTTGGCGGCGCTTCGCCGATCTTTTCGATCGTCAAGGGCGGCAACCCGGAGAGCGCCTTGGCGTGCGGCGTCGCCGACCATTCGTCACGTGAACGCATCAGGGCTACGACAGCGCCGCCGGCATAGGCCGCGGTCTCGAACGCCTCGCCGTCCCACTGCATCAATGCTTCCTGGATCTGGTCACGCTCAGCCTTGCAGGCGAGGGTCTTGCAGACGGCCGCGCGATGATGAGGAAAATTGGTATGCAGCCGCACGAAGCGGTGATCGCGGGTGCGGTAGATTCCAGCGGTCGGATCCCAGGCCGGCGGCGGCGGTTTGTCCTCGACGCGCAAGTAGCGCTCGCTGCGGCATTCGACGATCGCGTGAACCATGTCGACCGCGACATCTTGCAACTCGCCGCTGCGCAATTTCCAGATTTCGGCCGCGGCAAGCCCGGCCGCGGCGATCGAGGCTTGTGCTGCGGCGGCAACGCGAAACGACGACGGCAATTGCGGCTCTTCCCCCGTCAGCCGGACAGCGTCGAGCGCGGACGCCTCGCCGCCGGCAAGCCGCCAGAGATCGGCCAGAATTTCACGAGGCGTTTGCATGGGGAAGCCCCTTTAGAGAGATCGCGACACTATCGCTGTCGTTATCATCGCGAAAGCGGCTAAATCGTCATTGCGAGCGAAGCGAAGCAATCCATGGCTGCGCCGCCTGCGCGCAGGTGCGTGTATGAATTCACGCAACGGCCTGACCAGTCTTGTCGTCGACGCATATTTGTCACGCAAAATTCAAAGTCTGGGGTTGCCGGCCGCGCAAACGCCGTCCTGCCGCTGTCATCTCTCGCCGCTATCAACTCGGGACACGGAGGGAGCTGGCCGTGACAAAGTCGCGCACGATCGCAACGCTGATCATCTATGTTTTGATTTTGGTCGTCCCGGTCAGCTTGCACGCGCAAACCGCGCGCGATCCCGGGCCTCGCGCGGGAGCCGCTGCGGCCGGCACGCCTCTGGACGGCTTGACGGGGCCTCAGACCAGCTTGTTCAACGCCGGAATCGATGAGTTCAAGACTGTTGACAAGGTCCCTGACGGCCTGGGGCCGAGAATGAACCTCGATAGCTGCGCCGGCTGTCACGCCCAGCCGGCCGTCGGTGGGACAAGCCCTCCCAACCTCAATCCACAGTTCGATTTCTTCCAAAAGAATCTGCAAAAGTCCAACCGTCTGCCGCGCTTCATTACCGAGCATGGCCCGGTGCGCGAAGCGAGGTTCAAGCTGAACGCGGACGGCAAGACCCCCGATGGCGGCGTCCATTCGATATTCACCATCACGGGACTTCCGGGCGCGGATGGCTGCATTTTGCAGCAGCCGAGCTTCGCCCGCGAACTGCGACGTGGGAACGTGATATTCCGAATTCCGACGCCCGTGTTCGGCGCCGGACTGATCGAGCAGATTCCCGACCAGGTCATTCTGGACAACCTTCCGAAGACGAGAGGCAATCCCTACGGAATCCGGGGCCGGGTGAACATCATCAATGCGGGTCACGCGGTGACAGCTCGCCAAAATCGAAACGGCAATGACGGCACCATCTCGCGGTTTGGCTGGAAGGCGCAAAACAAGTCTCTTCTGACATTTGCCGGTGAGGCCTACAACGTGGAGATGGGCATCTCAAATGAGCTGTTCGAGACAGAGCGGGAAGAGAATGCCAAGTGTCAATTCAAGCCGACGCCAAACGACACGACGAACCCCGACAAGAGCGGCCTGGATGTACTGAGCGATATCGAAAAATTTGCCTCATTCATGCGCTTTCTTGCGCCGCCGACGCCGTCGCAGGACACGCCGGGCGGCGCCGCTTCCATTGCACACGGCAGCAAGCTCTTTGTCGAGGTTGGCTGCGCCGTATGCCACACGCCAACCCTTCAAACCGGCACTTCCACGGTCGCAGCTCTCAGCAAAAAGCCGGCAAATCTGTACTCCGACCTTGCGCTTCACGACATGGGGGACGGCCTCGCCGACGGGATCAGTCAAGGCCAGGCCACATCGAGAGAGTTTCGCACCGCGCCGCTCTGGGGATTAGGGCAGCGTATCTTCTTCCTTCATGACGGCCGAACCACGGATTTGAAGCGGGCAATCCAGGAACACAGGAGCAGAGGGTCCGAGGCCAATATGGTGGTGAAGAGATTTTTCAATCGGCTAAAGACGGACGAGCAGCAGGATCTTCTGAATTTCCTGCGGTCGCTCTAGTGTCCCGAATCCGAAGTCCGCGATGAGCTTGTAGGTTTGCCCGAAGGGTTAGACGAAATAACCTCAAGGTTGACGGCGCTCGGCCTCGGAGTTCCGCCGACCTTGCTCGCTCGCGCCGACACCGATGTCAGTTGTATCGGTGCAGCCAGATCGCGGGCTCCTCAGCGTTAATTTCGGGCCGCCTGTCAGGCGATAGCGATAGAATAGAGAGACAATGCCGAGCTTTACAGAGGCGTGGAACAATTTCGTCATGCGTAGCGACGCTTGCGCGCATGAGCAGGGAAGCAGGAAAAGGGCCGCCGCCATCGCGTGTCTGTACATGGGACTAGCTAATAATGGTGGCTTAAACTCCTTCCTGACTTCGACCTACGATCTCGACGCCTGCGAGGTCGTCGATGCCCTCACGGCTATCGGCGCGCATCTCGCCGCAAGACAGCTTGAAAAGGTCGTCCAAGGCTTGGGGAAACCATTGCGTCGATCATCGCAGGAAGAGAGAGAGAACCTGTTGGAAAAATATTGGACCGATGAACTTGATGACTTCGACGTTCTTTCGAGTGAAGCAGATGCCGAACTACTGGCGGCCTTGAAGCAGCATGTCCGTGAGAATGAGGCCTTCTATCTTGGCTTGGATAAGACCCAACCTTAGAGTCTGACCGAAAAAGCGACCAGCATTTTCAGGCCCCCGCTAACAACTTGAGAATGATTCATTTTCCGTCATGGCCGGGCTTCGTCCCGGCCATCCACGTCTTTCTTGCCGCGGGACTGCTAGGACGTGGATGCCCGGCACAAGGCCGGGCATGACGAGTTCGACGCCAAAGCCCGATTTTATTGATCGCTTTTTGAGTCAGACTCTTAGGTGCGCTCGCGGCTGCCGCACCAAGCGGACATGGCGCGATGTCCGACGTTTGAGCCCGTAATGCGCTAATGAAAATCCTTGATGCCGGCAGGATGCGCACGTTGCGGGGATGGCGGATTTTCTGCGCCGGGTTTTCGTGGATGGTCGCGGCGGTGAAGCCGCCAAAGCGTCGCGGAAGGGCTCGGGGCCGCGCGCACGCAGCCCCGCCCCTATTGCATCGTCAGGTCTAGTCGTGATCGTGATTGTGATCGTCGTGATCGCGATCGTCGCTATCCCGATTGCCGCGGTCAGGGAGTACCGCATCCGCATCCTTGGTCGTATCGTTCTCGACGCCTTGCACGCACGCCCAGTTTCCGGCATCGGTGGGATTGCCCGTACCTTTATACGAGGCGACTTTCGGGAACACACAGAGCGGGCGCGTGAACGCGACGCCTCCGGCAGGATTGTCGTTAACGAACTTCGTTGCGATGACTTGCTCCGGCGGAATCCCGAACTCTACCCAATCGACGAGCGCTTTGAAGATGTCGTGCTGCGAATCTGACCCAGGTCCTGCATTGCCGAAGGAATTGGCGCCGGGACCCCCGGCACAGTGGCCCATTCCTGGGACCCTGAACAGGCGGGCGAACTTGTCGACGTTGTGCGCGCCGTACTTCTTATGCAGGCGCTCGAAGTAATTGGTCGTACCACGCGAGAAGATGAGCTGATCGGCCACGCCGTGATAGGTGATATCCTTTGCTTTGTGTTCGATGAACTCATCCAGGTCCGTACTGTCGGTCCCGATCACGTCCTGGAACTTGGCTTCGGAAGTGGAGAAGTCCGTAACGAAGGACGACTCCGTGACCGTGTGCCAATCGAAGCTCGGGTTCTGGTGTATCCAGTACGCGAAATGATCGGTCGCGATTGTAAATGGCGTCGGCCCGTCTAGTCCGAAGGGGGACAACGTCGCACCCCGATCCAGCCCGAACCACAGCCTTTTCCCTTTGGCGTCGCGCGGGCCATCCCAAATTTTTCTGACCGCGCCGACTTCCTGTGAGGTCAGACAGTTGGGATTGGCGGGTTGTGCAGAACAGCTCATCTGTGCGGGATCGTATGTGCACAGACGCGGATCGGCGAGGAACTGGTCGGTCGTGAGTGTGCCGTCGCCAATATGGCCAGCACAGGCAGCGACCGCTGCATTCGTTACCGCCGTCAATTTTGCTGGCGAGATGGGTCCTCCCACTTCCTTGTTCATGACCACCTCACCCCATAGTTCCGCCGGGATGAAGCGGTCCCAGTTGAAGGCTGGTGCACCGGTAAGGTATCCGTCATATTCTTCGGGATGGCGTTGGGCCATGATCCAGCCCTGTCGCCCTCCGGTCGAGCATCCTGTCCAATAGCTAAAGCGCGGACCCGTCCCATAGAAGGCCCGCGTCAGCGCTTTGCCTTGTCGGGCGAGATTCAACTCGGAGCGTTCGGCAAAGTCCCGAATGAGGCCGGTATTCAATGTATCGGCGGGCTGATTGAGCGCAAATCCGCCACCGCCCAGCCCGTTGTTTGGCGCGAAAGCAGAATGCCCAGTATCGGTGGATGCGGTCGCGTATCCTCCTTCGACCGCGGCGGCGAGCGCAGTCCAGCTAATCGTACCGGCGTACCCGCCTCCTCCAACACCTTGGAACCGGTTGGTCCATGAAGCGGGAAGCGGAAGCCAAATCTCGATATTGATTTGCGGCTCGACCACGATCGAGACTTCACAAAACGCCGGCAGGTTAGATATTGGCGGAGATGCATGCGGCCGCGTAGGCGTCGGGACAAAGCCAGCCGGGTCAGGCGGTTGGAATGTTCCTCCGGGGAAAGATTTGGCCGTTATCGAGCTAACATCAGAAAGCTCCAAGCTTGCCAAATTCTCACACTTCGTTGCCGCCGAAGCGGTTGGTGCAACAGCAACGGCACTCAGCAGAACAGCTGACCACGACAGCACTCTCACTCCGCTCACCATGATTTCCCTCCCTTTTGTGAATTCCTTCACTCGTTGGCACGTCGAACTACCCCCAGCCTCGTCGCGTTACAGATCGTTGCCATTGCTCCGGCACGGCGTTGTCGGCGCACAACCGGCACGCGTTTGCGGCCCGCGTGCATGAAAATGCGAACATGTCCCGACGGCCCGCGCATGTTGCGCGATAGGTCACGCAAAGCGGAAAGCTTCGGCCTGCAGCTGCGGATCGGCGCCACGGAGGGATCGACAAAGATGGGCATGTCCTCGCGGCAGGGTTCGACGCTGTTGCTGAGAACGCCGTGACCCAGTGCGGCACGTCGCCTTGGCGCCGGTTTAGGCGTGAGGAAATAAAATGCATGCCAACGGGAGCAAAAGAAAATCCCGGGCAGCCGACCCCCTTGAAGCAAGCGGTTTTCATGGCCGCAATTGCCTCCCTAACTATTTTTATGCATTATAGTGCACAACACACGAATGCGAGATCGACGTCAAGACCTTTGTGCGGACAGTCCGATAGAATCCGCCGGCTGTTGCAGATGCGTCTGCCTAATGAAAATCCCTTGATGCCGGCAGGATGCGTACGTTGCGGGGATGGCGGATTTTTTGCGTCGGGTTTTGTGGATGGTCGCGGCGATCGTCGTTGAGCGGCTCAACCAATGCAGGTCCGGCTGGCACGGGAGGTTTCTGGCGCAGCGCATCGTCGGCAAGCCCGATCAGGTCGTGCGAGCGATCGAACATCCGCTGCGCGACCAGATGCGTCACTTCTTCCGGGCTAGACTGGATATAGCCCTCGACCACAATGAGGCGCGCGCCCATCACCTCTTTGCGAAAGCGCTCCATCACTTTCGGCCACACCACGATATTGGCAATGCCGGTTTCATCTTCCAGCGTCATGAAGACGACACCCTTGGCGCTGCCCGGGCGCTGCCGCACCAGCACCACGCCGGCGCAGCGGACGCGGCGCCTGTCGTTGCGATGGCAGACGTCGCGGCATGGAATGACGCGCTCACTAGTGAACATCGATCGCAAGAATTCCATCGGATGGCCTTTTAGCGACAGCCGGATGGTCTGGTAGTCGGCGACCACCTGTTCCGGCAGCGGCATCAGCGGCAGGGATTTTGCATTCTCGTCCGGCTGCTCGCGCGCAACCGCGATTTCGAACAGCGGCAGCGGCACGTCATCGGGCAGCCGCCGCACCGCCCACAGTGCGGCGCGGCGATCGAGCCCGATGGAGCGGAACGCATCGGCATCCGCCAAGAGAATCAGCGCGCGCTTGGGCAGACCCGTGTCGCGGGCGAAATCTTCCAGCGAGGTGAAGGGACGCCGCGCCCGCGCCGCGACGATGCGCTCGGCCCAGTCGTCGGCTCTCTCACCGTCATTCCGGGGCGATGCGATAGCATCGAACCCGGAATCTCGAGATTCCGGGTCTGGTGCTAACGCACCATCCCGGAATGACGATGTGGATGCATTATCCCGGAATAACAATTGTTGTTGCTTCAATCGCTCCTCGTCCGGATCGGCCCAGGAAAAACCGTCGATCTGGCGAAAGCCGAGACGCACCGCGCAATATCCGCTTCCCTCCTCCAGCGTGTTTTGCGCAAAACTGAAGGACACGTCGATCTCGCGCACCTCGACGCCGTTGTTGCGGGCATCGCCGACGATCTGGGCCGGGGCATAAAAGCCCATCGGCTGCGAGTTCAATAGCCCGCAGCAGAAGGCCTCGGGGTGGTAATGCTTGAGCCATGACGAGACATAGACGAGTTGCGCAAAGCTCGCGGCGTGGCTTTCCGGGAAACCGTAAGAGCCGAACCCTTTGATCTGCTCGAAGCAATTTTTGGCGAATTCGGGCGCATAACCGCGCGCGATCATGTTGCCGATCATCTTGTCCTCGAATTTGCCGATGGTGCCGACGTTGCGGAAGGTCGCCATCGAGCGGCGCAGCCCGTTGGCTTCTTCGGAGGTGAATTTCGCGGCCTCGATCGCGATCCGCATCGCCTGTTCCTGGAACAGCGGCACGCCGAGCGTCTTGTGCAGGACATTATAAAGCTCATCCTTCTCCCCATGCTCCGGCGAGGGTGACGGGTAGTTTTCCTTCTCGACGCCGTTGCGCCGGCGCAGATAAGGATGAACCATGTCGCCCTGGATCGGGCCGGGCCGCACGATCGCGACTTCAATGACGAGATCGTAGTAGGTCCGCGGTTTCAAGCGCGGCAGCATGTTCATTTGCGCGCGACTTTCGACCTGGAACACGCCGAGCGATTCACCGCGGCACAGCATGTCGTAGACGCCCTTGTCGTCCTGCGGGATGCTCGCCAGCTCCCAGCGCTTGCCTTTGTGGCCCTCGATCAGGTCAAAACATTTGCGGATGCAGGTCAGCATGCCCAGCGCCAGCACATCGACCTTCATCATGTTCAAGGCATCGACGTCGTCCTTGTCCCATTCGATGAAGGTGCGGTCATCCATCGCGGCGTTGCCGATCGGCACATAGCTGTCGAGCCGGTCCTGGGTCAGCACATAGCCGCCGACATGCTGCGACAGATGTCGCGGAAATTCGATCAGCTCGGTGGCAAGCTCGACCGCAAGCTCGATCATCGAATTTTTGGGGTCGAGCCCCGCCTGGCGGACCTGCATGTCGTTGAGGCCCTTGCCCCAGCTTCCCCACACGGTATCGGCTAACGCCGCGGTGACATCCTCGGTCAGCCCGAGCGCCTTGCCGACATCGCGGATCGCGCTGCGCGGCCGGTAGTGAATGACGGTTGCAATGATCGCGGCGCGATGGCGGCCATATCGCCTGTAGACATATTGCATCACCTCCTCGCGCCGCGAATGCTCGAAGTCGACGTCGATGTCGGGCGGCTCCAGCCGCTCCTTGGAAATGAAGCGCTCGAACAGAAGATCGACCTTGGTCGGATCGACCGAGGTCACACCGAGCACGTAGCAGACGGCCGAGTTCGCCGCCGATCCCCTGCCCTGGCATAAAATGCCCTGGCTGCGGGCGTAGCGCACGATGTCGTGCACGGTGAGGAAATAATGCGCGTATTTGAGCTCGGCGATGAGGTCGAGCTCCTTGCGCAAGGTGGCGCGAAGCGTCTCATCGATCCCTCGGTGAAAATATTTTTCGGCGCCTTCCCAGGTCAGGTCTTCCAGATGCTGCTGCGCGGTCTTGCCCGGCGGCACCGGCTCGTCCGGATATTGGTATTTGAGCTGATCGAGCGAGAAATGGATGCGGCCGGCAAAGCGCATGGTTTCCGCGATCGCCTGCGGAAAATCGCCAAACAGCCGCGCCATTTCACCCCGAGGCTTGAGATAACGCTCGGCATTGGCTTCGAGGCGTTTGCCGATCATGTCGATGGTCGTCTTCTCGCGGATGCAGGTGAGCACATCCTGCAACGGGCGGCGCGCGGGATGGTGGTACAGCACCTCGTTGGTCGCGAGCAGCGGCACTTTTGCCTTTGCTGCGACATGATGGAGCCGCGCCAGGCGGCGCCGGTCATCGCCGCGATAGAGCAGGCTTGCCGCGAGCCACACCCCATCGGCGCGGCTTTCTTGCAGTTGGCCCAAAATCTTGATCGCTTTTGCCGCCTCGAACCGATGCGGCAGCGTCATCACCAGAAGCTGGCCTTCGGAAAATTCCAGGAGGTCATCGAGCTTGAGATGGCATTCGCCTTTCTCGATCCTTTCAATGTCACTGCCCCGCTTGCCGCGGGTGAGCAGCTGGCACAAAAGGCCGTAAGCCGCGCGGTCGCGCGGATAGACCAGGATATCCGGCGTGCCGTCGATGAAGACGAGGCGCGCGCCGATCAGAAGCTTTGGCTTGTGCTTTACCTCGGGGTTTTCCAGTTCCTGGTAGGCCCGCACCACGCCGGCCAGCGTGTTGTGGTCGGCGATGCCGATCGCGGCAAGACCGAGCTCACTGGCC